>NZ_JBRREG010000037.1:0-39839 GCF_056760155.1 Stenotrophomonas sp. STEN022 | reverse complement strand
GACCACGCCCAGCAGCAGCAGCGAGAACACGCGAACGGTAGAGGTTTGACGCATGGGTGAATCTCCAGAGTTCAAAGGCCGCCGGATCAGCGGCTGGATAGTTCTTCCAACGCACCCACGTCAGCGGCCAGATGATCGGCATGTGCGTGGTACTGCGCGGAAAGCGGGAGCAGCGGCAAGCGCAGCCCATCGCCGATGCCGATACGCTGCAGCAGCGCCTTGACCGGAATGGGGTTGGACTCGACACCGCAGAAATCGTGGTACGGCTGCAGACGCGCATCCCAGGCCTCGGTCGCCTCGTGCTCACCGGCGCGGGCCAGGTCACACAGGGTGCGGTACGCACCCGGCAGCACGTTGGAACCGACCGAAATCAGGCCATCAGCGCCAGACAACATGGAACGGGCAGCCGAGCCGTCGTCACCACTGAGGATGGCGAAGCTGTCGCTGCGCAGCTCCAGCAGGGCTTTCAGGCGGGTGGTATCGCCCACCGCTTCCTTGATGCCAATGATGTTCGGGTGCGCGGCCAGCTCTGCGACGGTTTCCGGCAGCAGGTCGCAGCCGGTGCGCCCGGGCACGTTGTACAGCAGCACCGGCAGGCCACCCTGCTCGGCCACGGCCAGGTAGTGCTGGCGCAGGCCTTCCTGGGTGGGCCGCACATACGGCGGGGTGACCACCAGCGCATGGGTGGCGCCATTGGCGGCCGCGCGTTTGGTCAGGGCGATGGTGCGGGCGGTGCCCGACAGGCCGGTCCCGGCCAGCACCGGCACCTTGCCGCCAAAGGCGGCAACGGCGCTGCGCAGCAGGCCATCGTATTCATCGTCGGACAGGGTGGAGGCTTCGCCGGTGGAGCCAGCTACCACCACACCCTGGACGCCGCCCTTGAGCTGCTGCGCCAGCAGGCGCTGCCAGCCGTCGGGATCGAGTGCGCCGTCAGCCTTGAAAGGCGTCGCCAGCGCGGTGATGAGACCAGATATGGACAAAGGGTCAGTCGCTCTTCGTGGGGGTAAAGAAGCCCGCCGAGTGGCGGGTTCGTGACCGAAGGCATGTTACTTGCCGGTCGAAAGCACGGGCAAGTATGCTGGACACCAGCGAACAACCCCCAAACGGTGTTGTTCAGACTTATCTAGCACCCGGAACCACCTTGACCGACACCACGCCGCGGCCGCTGCCGACCGAAAACCACCTCCTGATCAACGCCTATACGACGCATCCGGAGTCCCCCCTGCTGTCCGTCACCCGTCGAATTGCCGACAGCGGCTGCAACCTGGTCGATGCCCGCCTGTCCACGGTAGGCCGCGATGTCTCGGTGACCACCCTGGCCACCGGCTCCTGGGATGCCGTCGCCAAACTCGAAGCCATGCTGACCCGGCTTGAGCGCGAAGAGAACCTGAAGCTGGTCTGGTACCGCACCGCTGCCAAGCAGGCGCAGTCCAACCTGCTGCCGTACATCGTTGAAGTCGTTGCCGCCGACAAGCCGGGCATCCTGTTCCAGCTTGCGGATTTCTTCGACCGCCAGGGCATCACCATCGAGAACCTGCAGAGCACCCGTTACCAGGCCATGCAGACCGGTGCGGAAATGTTCTCTGCGCAGATCACCATTGGCGTACCCTCCAACATGCACATCGCCGCCCTGCGCGACGATTTCCTCGAGTTCTGCGACCACCTCAACCTGGACGCGATCATGGACCCGATGAAGTTCTGAAATTCGCGCGCCCATCACAGGCGCGCAGCGTTTCATGTAATTGCAATCGAACTACCCCAGGCTCCGGAAAGGATCTGATGAACATCGGCGATACCCTGGACCGAAACACCCTAGCACTGCCACTGGCCCTGTCCGGCGGCACCACTACCAGCCTCGGCGAACTCGCCGGCCAGTGGCTGGTGTTGTACTTCTACCCGAAGGACAGCACCCCCGGCTGCACCACCGAAGGCCTAGATTTCAACGCCTTGCTGCCCAAATTCAAGCGCGCCGGTGCACAGGTGTTCGGCATCTCCCGCGACTCCGTGAAGTCGCACGACAACTTCTGCGCCAAGCAGGGTTTCAAGTTCCCACTGATCAGTGACGCCGATGAAGCGCTATGCAGCGCCTTCGACGTGATCAAGATGAAGAACATGTACGGCAAGCAGGTGCGTGGCATCGAACGCAGCACCTTCCTGATCTCTCCTGACAGCCAGCTCGTGCAGGAATGGCGCAAAGTCAAAGTCGCCGGCCATGCCGATGCCGTGCTTGAAGCACTGAAGGCCGCTCAAACCAAGTGACCCACATCCCGTTCCAACCCACGTCATCGCCCTGCCCTGCAGGTGCGATGGCGTGACCCTGTCCCGCCACCAGGAATAGACGATGACCCGAGGCAAGCGCATCTACGTACTGGATACCAACGTGCTGATGCACGATCCGACCGCGCTGTTCAAATTCGAGGAACATGATGTCTACCTGCCCATGCAGGTGATCGAGGAGCTGGACAACGGCAAGAAGGGCACCACCGAAGCGAGCCGCAATGCCCGCCAGGTGAGCCGCTTCCTCAATGAGCTGATCGAAGAAGCCGGCATCGGCAGCGTGCAGAACGGCGTGCCGCTGGCACGCCCCAAGGGCCTGCAGCTGCGCGGCGCACAGAGTGCCGGCAACCTCTACTTCCAGACCAGTCATTTCGAAGCCGGCAAGAGCTTTGGCAAGGTGATCCCGGACAACGCAATCCTCGGCGCGATCCTTGCCTTGAAGGAAGAGCACCCGGAAACACCGGTGGTGTTCATCTCCAAGGACATCAACCTGCGGATCAAGGCGGCCATCGCCGGCATCGATTCGGAGGACTACGAGAACGACCGCGCGCTGGACGATTTCAGCCTGCTCTACACCGGCGCCACCGTGCTGCCGGAGGATTTCTGGAAGAAGCACAGCGAAAGCCTGCGCAGTTGGAGCGACAAGGGCCGCACCAGCTACGAGATCCAGGCCGCCGACGACGAGGACTGGCATCCCAACCAGTACGCCTACCTGGCCGGCGATGACGAAGTGGAGCTCAAGGTCAGCAAGGTCGAGGGCGATGGCCGCATCACCTTGTCGGTGGTCAACGACTTCCGCCACGGCTCGCATTCGGTGTGGGGCATCTCCGCGCGCAACCGCGAGCAGAACTTCGCCCTCAATGCGCTGATGGACCCGGAGATCGACTTCGTCACCCTGCTCGGCACCGCCGGCACCGGCAAGACCCTGCTGGCACTGGCCGCCGGCCTGGCGCAGACCATGGACACGCAGCGCTACCGCGAGATCATCATGACCCGCGCCACGGTCAGCGTCGGCGAGGACATCGGCTTCCTGCCCGGTACCGAAGAAGAGAAGATGACGCCGTGGATGGGCGCGCTCACCGACAACCTGGAAGTACTCACCCACAACCAGGACGGCGGCGCCTGGGGCCGCGCCGCCACCAATGACCTGCTGGCCAGCCGCATCAAGATCCGCTCGATGAACTTCATGCGCGGGCGCACTTTCCTGTCGCGCTACCTGATTCTGGACGAGGCGCAGAACCTCACCCCGAAGCAGATGAAGACCTTGATCACCCGCGCCGGCCCCGGCACCAAGATCGTCTGCCTGGGCAACGTCGAGCAGATCGACACGCCCTACCTCACCGAAACCACCTCCGGCCTCACCTATGCGGTGGACCGTTTCAAGAATTGGCCGCACAGTGCACACATCACACTGCGCCGGGGCGAACGCTCGCGTCTGGCCGATTATGCTTCGGAGGTTCTGTGAAACATCTGCACACGCTGTCCCTGCTGGCTGCTGCAACACTCACGCTGGCAGCCTGCACGCCGTCGAACACGCGCCCCGGCAGCTTGCCGACGGCGGTCAAGACCGGACAGTCCTGGGTCGTCACCCGTCCCGTGGTCGCCGCGCAGGTGCTGGACACCTGCTCGCGCGACAGCCCCGCCAAACATGCCGGTGAAGTCACCGGCTACTGGGCACCCAGCCGCGCCGACATCGACGCACTGGAAAGCCAACTGGCACAACTGCAACCCGCCATTGCCGAGCCGGCCCTGTCCGGCCGGCAGTACGTGGGCTTCGAGTCCAGCGGCAAGCGCCTGATCTACATCAACGCCTTTACCCTGCCCGACCACAGCGACATCAATCCGGCCCGCGAGGCGATCCGTGTCTGCGATGGCGGCGCGCAGTTCTGGGGCGCGGTGTACGACCCACAGGCCGGCACGTTCTCCAGCATCGAGCGCAACGGCGCGCTATCCAAGCCCTGATCCGGCGTCGGCATGAAGGTCCGCCTGCCCAGCTGGGTCTGGATAGGTGCCATTGCACTGTCCTGCGTGGCCGGCATGGTCAATTCGGTTGGCTTCCTGGGCTTTGAACACCAGGCAGTCAGCCATGTCACCGGCAGTACCAGCCAGCTCGGCATTGCCCTTGCGCATGCCGACTGGCGCTCCGTCGGCCATCTGTGGGGATTGCTGATCGCCTTTGCCCTCGGGGCAGTGCTCAGCGGACTGATCATCCAGGACAGCACCCTGCAACTTGGCCGCCGCTACGGCGTTGCGCTGGCACTGGAATCGGCCTTGCTGCTGCTGGCGATTCCGCTGTTCAAGCAACAACAGGTCTGGGGCGCGCTGGCTGCGGCCATGGCCTGCGGACTACAGAACGCGCTGGCCACCACCTTCAGCGGCGCGGTGGTGCGCACCACCCACCTGAGCGGCATGTTCACCGACCTTGGCATCGGCCTGGGCCACCTGCTGCGCGGCCGGCCGGTACCGATGCACCGGCTGACCTTGAGCGGCCTGATCATCGGCGGCTTCCTGGCCGGCGGCATACTAGGCGCATGGCTGTTTGCGCGCTGGCAGTACGACGCCCTGCTGGTCCCGGCGGCACTGACCGGGCTGAGCGGCCTGGGCTATGTGCTGTACCGGCAATGGGCCACACGCGGACAAGCTTGAAGCAGGCCAGCAGCAAACCCTGCACAATCGGTGCATGAGTCCTTCAACGCCCGTTTCCGCCCTCACCATCGCCGGCTCCGATTCCGGCGGTGGTGCCGGCATCCAAGCCGACCTCAAAACCTTTGCCGCCCACCGCGTGCACGGCCTGTCGGCGATCGCCACCCTCACCGCGCAGCACACCCGTGGCGTCACCGCCGTGCACGTGCCACCACTGCCATTCCTGCAGGCGCAGCTGGATGCCTGCTTCGACGATTTCGACATCCATGCGGTCAAGCTGGGCATGCTCGCCAACGCCGATGTGATCCACCTGGTTGCCGATGTCCTTGAGCAGCGATGCCCAACCCATATCGTGCTCGATCCGGTAATGGTCGCCACAAGCGGCGCCAAACTGCTTGAAGACAGCGCCTTGCGCGCAATGCGCGAGCGCCTGCTGCCGCTGGCCACCCTGCTGACACCCAACACACCCGAAGCAGAACTCCTGCTTGGCCGCAGCATCGGCAACGGCGACGAGGCCGAAGATGCGGCTGCCGCGCTGATCGAGATGGGCGCTGGCGCAGTACTGCTCAAAGGCGGCCACCTACTGGAAGGCAACCGCGTCGTTGATCGTTACTTCGACGGAGTCAGTCGCGAAGAATTCAGCCACATCCGACTGCCAGTGGATGCGCATGGCACCGGTTGCACGCTGGCTTCGGCGATTGCTGCGCAGCTCTGCTGCGGACTGTCGCTGGCCAATGCCTGCGAAGCGGCGATCGACTATGTCGCACGCGGCCTGCAGGGCGGCTATCACCCGGGCCGCAGCGAGGTGATGGTGCTGGATCATTTTGGCGCGGCACCTTCCGCATGAGCACAAGCGCAGCACCCTACGAAACAGGCACGCTGCGCGTCTGCAGCGCCGATGGCCACGGCTTTGATCTACTGACCTACCTGCCGGCTCAGCCCCGCGCCTGCCTGCTATGGCTTCCCGCTCTGGGCGTGGCAGCACGCCACTACCAGGTGTTTGCCGAAGCACTCGCAGCCCGCGGCATTGCTGTCTTCCTGCACGAATGGCGTGGCAACGGCAGCAGCACTCTGCGCCCGGACCGCAGCCACGACTGGGGCTACAAGGAACTGCTGCAGCTCGATCTGCCGGCCGCCGAAGCAGCCGTGCATGGCGCACTGCCCGGCCTGCCGTTCCGGTTGGGCGGCCACAGCCTCGGCGGTCAGCTCAGTTGCTGTTACGCCGGCCTGCGCAACGCTGAGCTCGACGCATTGTGGCTGGTCGCCAGCGGCACACCCTGGTGGCGCAGTTTTCCGCCACCGCGTGGCTGGCTGTTGCCCTTGGCGTATCGCTTCCTGCCTTGGCTTGCGCAGCGCAATGGCACCCTGCCCGGTCGTCGCGTTGGTTTCGGTGGCACCGAGGCGCGCGGGTTGATACGCGACTGGGCGCGCGTGGGCCTGAGCAACCATTACGCCGCACAGGGAATGCCAATCGACCTTGAAGCTGGCATGCGACACATCACCGCAGCGACACGCGCCGTGGTACTGGACAGTGATTGGCTGGCGCCGGTCAGTTCGATGCAGCAGCTGCTGGCCAAGCTTCCAGCGTCGGCACGCAGCCTGAAAGTACTGTCATCACGTGACCTGGGTGCCCGCGCCGACCACTTTCATTGGATGAAATCACCACAGAACGTGGCTTCGGCACTGATTCATCCCGAAGATTAAGAAATTTTCACAAAAGCGTTGACGCAAACGTCTCAAATCCGCATAATCTCGCTCCTGGCAACGACGCGCTCGTAGCTCAGTTGGATAGAGTACCTGGCTACGAACCAGGTGGTCGGGAGTTCGAATCTCTCCGAGCGCACCATGTCAGAACGCAGATTCAATCTGCACCGCTTCAAACTACAACAGCAATGTTGAGCGCTCGTAGCTCAGTTGGATAGAGTACCTGGCTACGAACCAGGTGGTCGGGAGTTCGAATCTCTCCGAGCGCACCAATACTAAAAACAGCAGGCATTGCCTGCTGTTTTTTTATGTGCGTTTTTTGACAGACAGTCCGTAGTGCCGAGCCATGCTCGGCAGAGGCGTTACCGGAAGAGCCTCAGTCGAGCATGGCTCGCCCTACAGCAGCACCCGCCGTACCCCACAGGCCCTTTAGCGCGCACCAGCGATGCAGGAGCGCAAGCACTGTAGTGCCGAGCCATGCTCGGCAGAGGCCCCACCGGGAAAGCTCCAGCCGAGCACGGCTCAGCTCTACAGCGACACCCAAGCCATGCAACGCCACCACACCTCACAGACTCTTCAGCGAGCGCCAGCGATGCAGGAGCACAAGCACTGCAGTGCCGAGCCATGCTCGGCATTGGCCTCACCGGGAAAGCTCCAGCCGAGCACGGCTCAGCTCCACAGTGAAAACCTCAACGCAGCGCGACTGCGCCGAACCGTCGCGCACCACCATCTCGCGCGACACAACATCCATCCGCGACCATTTCGAAAAATAAACTCAAAGACACCGCGAATTAAAAACTTGCAGACACAAAAAAGCCCCGATAAAGGGGCTTTTTTGAAACTGGCGGAGTGAGAGGGATTCGAACCCTCGATAGAGCTTTTAACCCTATACTCCCTTAGCAGGGGAGCCCCTTCAGCCACTCGGGCATCACTCCGTTTCTCTTGCCCCGCTGCGTGTATTCCTAAGCGGGGCGCGAAGAATAACGTTAAACGAGGTGAAAGGTAAACCCCTTATTCGGAAGTTTCTTCACTTCCGGGAGTTGCAGGCTCATCACCACGCTGGATACGCTGAAAAATCTCCTCGCGATGGACAGCAACGTCCTTCGGCGCGGTGATACCGATACGTACCTGGTTGCCCTTGACGCCGAGCACGGTCACGCTGACCGAGTCGCCGATCATCAAGGTTTCGCCTACTCGGCGAGTCAGGATCAACATTGTGTAAATCTCCATGGAACCGGTGGGTTTCCCACCGGCATTGGCGCGCTTCGAGCTATGCGCCCCACGACAAAGGGGAAAAGACTCCCAATGTTACCGTCAGGGCGCGAACACCTTCAAGGTGCGTGACTTGTCACATTCAGGCCAGATGTGGCTTGACCCAGGCCGGGACGCCCTCAAGGGCCGCTACCAGCTTGGGACCATCCTCACCGCCACCCTGGGCCATGTCCGGACGACCACCGCCCTTGCCGCCGATCTGGGCCGCAACGTGGGCCAGCAGCTCGCCCGCCTTGACCTTGCCCAGCGCCGCGCCATTCACGCCCGCCACAAGAGCGGCCTTGCCGTCCTGCACACCGGCCAGCACGATGATGGCGTCGCCCAGCTGCTGCTTCAGGCGATCCATCGCGTCGCGCAGCGCCTTGGCATCAAAACCTTCCAGACGCACCGCCAGCACCTTCACGCCGGCCACATCGATCGCCGAGCCGCCGAGATCGGCAGTGGCACCAGAGGCAACCTTGGCCTTGAGGGCTTCCAGTTCGCGCTCCAGCTTCTTCTGGCGCTCACCCAGCTGGCGGATCTTGTCGACCACGTCGCCAGCACTGCCGCCGAGCAGCTGCGCAGCTTCGTGCAGGCGCGCCTCCTCGTCAGCCACATAGTCCAGCGCACCCTGCCCGGTCACCGCCTCGATACGACGCACGCCCGAGGACACACCGCCCTCGGAGGTGATCTTGAACAGGCCGATATCGCCGGTCCGCGAAACGTGGGTACCGCCGCACAGCTCGGTGGAGTACTCGCCCATCTTCAGCACGCGCACGTTCTCGCCGTACTTCTCGCCGAACAGTGCCATCGCACCGAAATCCAGCGCTTCCTGCATGCCCATGTTGTGCACTTCGGCGGCGTTGTTGGCACGCACCTGCTCGTTGACCTTGCGCTCGATGACGGCCAGCTCTTCGGCAGTGATCGGCTGGAAGTGCGAAAAGTCGAAACGCAGGCGATCCGGCGCCACCAGCGAGCCCTTCTGCTGCACGTGGGTGCCCAGCACTTCGCGCAGGGCGGCGTGCAACAGGTGGGTAGCCGAGTGATTGAGGATGGTGGCGCTGCGACGCGCGGCATCAACCGCACCAGCCAGCACATCGCCGACCTTCAGCGTGCCCTGCTCCAGCTTGCCGACATGGCCGTGGAACTGCCCGGCGAACTTCTGCGTGTCGCCCACCGCCAGCGTGACGCCACTGGCCGACAGCACGCCGGTATCACCCACCTGGCCACCGGACTCGGCGTAGAACGGCGTCTGCGCGGTGAACACGATGACCTCATCGCCCGCCTGCACGGCGTCGACCGAACGACCGTCCTTGATCAGCGCGACAACCTTCAGACCATCGGCCTGCAGGCGGTCGTAGCCGAGGAACACCGTCGGGCTGAGGCTGGCAACGAGTTCGGCGGAAAGCGTCACGCCGCCACCGAACTTGCCGGCCGCACGCGCGGTTTCGCGCTGGTGCTCCATCGAGGCATCAAAGCCGGCCATATCCACCGTCATGCCGCGTTCGCGGGCGATATCCGCGGTCAGATCGACCGGGAAGCCGTAGGTGTCATACAGGCGGAACGCGTCGACGCCGGGAATGACGCCATCGCTTACCTTGGCAGCAACGTCATCGAAGATCTTCATGCCCGAATCGAGTGTTTCAGCGAAACGCTCTTCTTCGGCCAGCAAAGCGCGTACCACAGTGTCGGCCTGCGCCGGCAGTTCCGGATAGGCCTCGCCCATCTGCTCGATCAGGGTCGGCACCAGCTTGTTGAAGAACGGCTGGCGCACGCCCAGCATCCAGCCATGGCGCAGGGCGCGGCGGATGATGCGGCGCAGGACATAGCCACGGCCTTCATTGGACGGCAGCACGCCATCGACGATCAGGAACGAGCACGCGCGGATGTGATCGGCGATCACCCGCAGCGACTTGTTCTCCAGGTCGGCCATGCCGGTCAGCTCGGACGCCTTGCGGATCAGCGCCTGGAACAGGTCGATCTCGTAGTTGGTGTGCACGTGCTGCAGGATCGCCGCCAGGCGCTCCAGGCCCATGCCGGTGTCCACGCACGGTGCCGGCAGCGGCTGCAGCGAGCCGTCTGGCTGGCGGTCGAACTGCATGAACACCAGGTTCCAGATTTCGATGAAGCGATCGCCATCTTCATCCGGCGAGCCCGGCGGGCCACCGGCGATATGGTCGCCGTGGTCATAGAAGATCTCGGTGCAGGGACCGCAGGGACCGGTATCGGCCATCTGCCAGAAATTGTCCGACGCGAACGGCGCACCCTTGTTGTCACCGATGCGTACGATGCGCGATTCCGGGATGCCGATCATGTCGCGCCACAGCGCGTAGGCCTCGTCATCGGTCTGGTAAACGGTGACCAGCAGGCGGTCGGCCGGCAGCTTCCAGACCTGGGTCAGCAGTTCCCATGCCCAGGCAATGGCGTCCTTCTTGAAGTAATCGCCGAACGACCAGTTGCCCAGCATTTCGAAGAAGGTGTGGTGGCGGGCGGTATAGCCGACCTGGTCCAGATCGTTATGCTTGCCACCGGCACGCAGGCAGCGCTGGACGTCGGCTGCGCGCACATAGCTGCGCTTTTCCGCGCCCAGGAACACGTCCTTGAACTGGACCATGCCCGAGTTGGTGAACAGCAGGGTCGGGTCATTGCC
Organism: Stenotrophomonas sp. STEN022; assembly: GCF_056760155.1. Taxonomy (NCBI): domain Bacteria; kingdom Pseudomonadati; phylum Pseudomonadota; class Gammaproteobacteria; order Lysobacterales; family Lysobacteraceae; genus Stenotrophomonas; species Stenotrophomonas sp. STEN022. The sequence goes on along the minus strand of NZ_JBRREG010000037.1, from coordinate 29,314 downwards.
CGGCACCAAGGGTGCCGACGGCACGATGGTGTGGCCTTTGCCCTTGAAGAATTCGAGGAAGTCAGCGCGGATCTGGGAAGTAGTAAATTTGGCAGGTGTATTCATGGGGACTGGCGGTAAGCTGGCAAGCGGGTCCCGGCAGCCCTTGCGGGCGCGGGAATTCGGGACAACCGAAACCCTGAAAGGGTATCAGGCCCAGCCCGCGCAGTCCTGTTCAGTCCTCTGGATCGTAGCGGCTGGCCTGGCGGATGCAGTTACCGTCAAAGCCTCGCCGGGCCAATAGATCCGCGGCTTTGCGCCGCTGCGCCAGATCTTCCGGGCCACTGGCACCAAAACGGCGGCATACCAGGTCGCGGGCGTTTTCAGTCCAATCGCCCTCAAACGACGCCATCGCGGCCTCGATCTGCTCGCTGTCCAGCCCATGGGTGCCCAGCTCCGCGCGGATATGCAGCGGCCCATAGCCACTACCTGCGCGGTTGCGGACCAGCGACTGGGCAAAACGGGTGTCGTCTTGCCAGCCATCTTCGGCCAGCTTGGCCACCGCCGCATCTACCGCTTCCGGGTCCACGCCGCGTGATTTGAGCTTGCGGCCGAGCTCCTTGCGCGAATGCTCGCGCCTGACCAGCAGACCCAGTGCGCGCTGCAACGGCGTCTGCTGGCGGCCACGTTTGGTTTTGCCCTCAGGCTGATCATCCATCTCGGTCATCACAACACCACCGCTTGGTTCCGCCAGGCTTGGTTGGGCCAAACTCAACTCCGGCCGGCTCTATTCCGCCACGCCAGAACCCGGAAACGCCCAACCCCGCCCCATCCCTGGCGCGGGGTCTTCATGGACAAAATGCCGCAGGAGCGGACGACGTCACTGACGATGCGCCGCCCGCTCCCGCGGGAAAATCACTCCTCGCCGTCTTCGTCGTCGCCTTCTTCACGCGCCGCTTCGGTGGGCTGGAACTTCTCGCGCAGCTCGGCCTCGAGGCGAGCTGCAACCTGCGGGTTGTCACGCAGATAGCCGCGGGCGTTGTCCTTGCCCTGGCCGATGCGCTCTTCGCCGTAGCTGTACCAGGCACCGGCCTTGTCGACCAACTTGGCATCCACGCCCATGTCGATCAGCTCGCCTTCGCGGGAGATACCTTCGCCATAGAGGATTTCGGTGATGACCTGCTTGAACGGAGGCGCCAACTTGTTCTTGACGACCTTGATCTTGGTCTGGTTGCCGATGATCTCGTCACCCTTCTTGATCGCACCGATACGGCGGATGTCCAGGCGCACCGAGGCGTAGAACTTCAGCGCGTTGCCACCGGTGGTGGTTTCCGGGCTCTGGCCCGGCATCATCACGCCGATCTTCATGCGCAACTGGTTGATGAATATGACCAGCGTATTGGAGCGCTTGATGTTGCCGGTCAGCTTGCGCAGCGCCTGGCTCATCAGGCGGGCCTGCAGGCCCGGCAGCTGATCGCCCATTTCGCCTTCGATTTCAGCACGCGGGGTCAGCGCAGCGACCGAGTCGACCACCACGATGTCGACCGAGCCCGAACGCACCAGCATGTCGGCGATTTCCAGCGCCTGCTCGCCGGTGTCCGGCTGCGACAGCAGCAGGTCGTCGACATTGACGCCCAGCTTGGCGGCGTAGATCGGGTCCAGTGCGTGCTCGGCGTCGATGAAGGCAGCGGTGCCGCCCAGCTTCTGGCATTCGGCAATCGCCTGCAGGGTCAGGGTGGTCTTGCCGGAGGATTCCGGGCCGTAGATCTCGACCACACGGCCCTTGGGCAGGCCACCGATGCCCAGCGCGATGTCCAGCATCAACGAGCCCGTGGGGATGATCTCGACGGGCTCGACAACGCGGTCGCCCATACGCATCACCGAGCCTTTGCCGAACTGCTTTTCGATCTGACTCAGTGCGGCGGTAAGTGCGCGCTTCTTGTTCTCGTCCATCGTGTTCGTCCTCGGGGTTGATTTCGTTGATTTCGTCATGGGGTCCACTGTAGGGGTGTCGTATCGCACAGGCTGAGACTGCAACCGGGACGACAAAATTATTTGGCCGACAAGGATACCGACAGCAGCCCAAACACCCGCCCTACGTAAGGAAAACAGTCAGTTGCGGCTGCGAAATGCGCAGATTCGAGCTCAGCCGGATCCAAATCCGCGAGCCTTGAACCTGTACGTCTCAGCGGTTTGGCCGCAGCAGGCCGCAATACAGCCCCTCGATGGAGAAATCCTGGTCGGGCAGGACCTCGATCGGTGCGTAGTCGGGATTGCGCGGCAGCAGACGGATACGGTCCTTGGCGATCTTCAGCAGCTTGACCGTGATTTCGTCATCGATACGCGCCACCACGATCTGCCCGGAGGTCGCATCGCGGGTACGGTGCACGCCAATCAGGTCACCATTGAAAATGCCTTCGTCGATCATCGAATCGCCCTGCACTTTCAGCAGGTAATCCGGCGCCGGCGAGAAGAACACCTTGTCCAGCACCACGTAATCGTCCGAGCCGATGTCCGCGCCGATCGGCAGACCAGCAGCGACCCGGCCCAGGATCGGCAGGCGCAGCACATCGTCGTTGGCGGCCTGCGCAGGCGCATGCGACTCCGCATCGCCCTCGCCTTCCTGGCGTACCAGGCGGATGCCACGTGCACGGCCGGGGACGCGCTCAATGGCGCCGGCCGCCTCCAATGCATCCAGGTGGTATTGGGCCGAGCGTACACCCTTGAAACCAAAGGCGCGGGCGATCTCGGTCTGCGATGGCGGCATGCCCTCGGCCTCGATGCGCTCAGCGATCAAGTCGAGGATGGCCTGCTGGGTGTCGGTGAGGTTCATGGTTAGTAGTATTGCTACTAACAAAAAGATCTGCAAGCCCCTCAGCGAAAATCAGTGGTGGCGACCGCTGCGCCAGATCGAGAACAGTATCCACACCCCGCAGATGCCCGCGCCCACGAAGCCGCACAGGCCCAGCGCCAGGAACCAGCGGCTGGAAAGCCCGCCTACGCTGTGCATCACGATCGACGAGCCAATGATCAAGGCAGCGGTAATCACTCCAACCACCAAGCGGTTGGCGGCACGGTTCACCTGATCGCCGAAGCCCTGCAGCGCGGTGGTTTCCACCCTCAGCTTCAGCTGCCCGCGCCGCGCTGCCTGCACCAGCCGGCGCAGATCACGTGGCAACTCTCCTGCGAGATCCAACATCCCCAGCAGGCTGCGACGGCCGCGCTTGAGCAGCGCCTTGGGCGCATAGCGCTGCAGTACCACCCGCTCCAGGAAAGGACGCGCGGCACTGGCCATGTCGAAGTCCGGATCCAACTGCCTGCCCATGCCCTCAAGGGTAAGGAACGCTTTGATCATCAGTGCCAGGTCGGCCGGCAAGGTCAGGCTGTAGCTGCGCAACAGCTGGGTGATGTCACCGAGCATCAGGCCGATGCGCAGGTCCTTCAACGGCACGCCGCGGTACTGATCGACGAATTGGCTGATGTCCTGTTGCAGGCGACCTTCATCCACCTCCACGCCGCCGGCCCAGTCCAGCAGCACGTCGGCAACCACCTGCGGCTCCTGCTCGACCAGCCCGTGCAGCAGCTGCGCGACCTGGAAACGGCGCGTTTCGGACAGCGCACCGACCATGCCGAAGTCGATCACGCCGATGCGGCCGTCGCGCATGTAGAAAATATTGCCGGGATGCGGATCGGCATGGAAATAGCCGTCTTCCAGCACCATTTTCAGCACGATATCGGCGCCACGCCGGGCCAGCGCTGCACGGTCCAGACCGGCGTCGTCGACGGCCTCCAGCTTGCGACCGGGAATGCCATCTACGAAGTCCTGCACGTTGAGGCTCTCGCAGGTCCACTGCCAGTGCACGCCTGGAATCAGGATGTCATCGCGGCCATCGAAGTTGCGTGCGATGCGCTCGGAATTGCGGCATTCGGCGGCGAAATCCATCTCGCTGCGCAGCGACTGGGTGAACTGTTGCACCACTTCCGCCGGCCGATAGCGGCGCAGATCCGGCAGTCGCGCCTCGACGATTTCAGCCAATCGCGCCAGCAGCCGGAGATCTGCCTCAACCACATCGCGGATGCCGGGCCTGCGCACTTTAAGTACCACCTCGCGGCCATCGTGCAGACGCGCACGATGCGCCTGCGCCAAGGAGGCGGCAGCCATCGGGGTTTCATCAAGGAAGGCGAATACCTGCGCTGGCGGCGCGCCGAGATCAGCCTCCAGCTGCTCGCGGATCGCGGCATAAGGCAGCGCGGGCACCGCGTTCTGCAGCTCGGACAGCTCAGCGATCCATTCCGGCGGCAACAGGTCCACACGCGTGGCCAGCACCTGGCCAAGTTTGACGAAGGTCGGCCCCAGTTCCTGCATCGCACTGCGCACGCGCACTGGCGCGGTCATCCGCAGCATCTGCTGGCTGTCGTTCCAACGCACCAGCCGGCCCGCGCGCTCCAGCACCGAGGCCAGCCCGGTACGGCGCACAACGTCGCCGAAACCATAGCGGATCAGAACTGCGGCTATTTCCTGCAAGCGGCCCAGATCACGGACCGTGCCCAGTGTTTCCCACATCGCGACTCATCCCGGTTGCTGGCCGGACCAGCATGTCATAGATGCTCATGGATGCCGCGCAATGCCGCATCCACGGTTTGCCTGCGTACCGCATCGCGGTCGCCATCGAACTGGAACAACTGCGCGCGCGCATAGCCGCCGCGGCGCTTCCAGCCAATCCAGACGCTGCCGACCGGCTTGTCCGGGCCGCCGCCGCCAGGGCCGGCGATGCCGGTCACCGCCACCGCCACACCTGCACCGGAATTGATCAGCGCGCCGGCCACCATTTCCAGCACGGTTTCGCGACTGACCGCACCGAACTGCTCCAAGGTCTGCGCACGGACGCCGAGCAGGCGCTGCTTGGCTTCATAGCTGTAGACCACCATACCGCAGTCGAAGAACGCGGAGGAACCGGCGATATCGGTCATGCTCTTGGCGATCCAGCCGCCACTGCAGCTTTCCGCGGTCACCAGCTGCAGCGAGGCCTGCTGCAGGCGTTCGCCGAGCGCGGCGGCCAGGGCATTGAGATCGGCATCGGTTGGATTGGACATTGCGGTAAAGGGGGCTGGGAGGAGAACCCTTACGTTTTACCGCAGATGACGCCCGCATGGGAGTTGCAGGAGCGGCGTAAGCCGCGAAGCCGACACATCATCAGATTGCACTGGTGCTACCAGCTTCGGGAACCCCTGCTTCGCGGCTTACACCGCTCCCAAAAAACAAGACAGCCGGCACGGGGCCGGCTGTCTCTTCCCGCCCGCATCACCATTCGGGCAATTTTTCCGGCAACAGCGGGCGTATCACCGCACCATCCTCGCTCGCAGCCAGCTTTTCGGCTTCGGCAATCGGGATATCCACGTCGATCAGCCAACCTTCTTCATCAGCCTGCTCACTGCGGATGACCTCCAACTGGTGCAGGCGTGCACGCAGGCGGCCAGCACTTGGCGGCAGGCGAACCTGGCCGGTGACATGCTGCAACCCAAGCCGCTTGCCCAGCACCGATTGCAGCAGTTCCAGCCCGCGGCCATCACGTGCCGAAACCCAGACACGCTCGCGGCGCGATTCATCCGGAACGCCATCCTGTGCATCGTGGCGCACTTCCGCGCCTTCGATGCGGTCGATCTTGTTGAACACCAGCAGCTGCGGCAGATCGCCCGCACCTACGGCTTCCAGCACTTCATCGACCTGGGCAATACGCTCCTCGCGCAGTGGGTCAGCGGCATCGACCAGATGCAGCAGGAAATCCGCCTCACGCGCTTCGGACAACGTAGAGCGGAACGCCGCCACCAGGTCATGTGGCAGGTCGCGCACGAAACCGACGGTGTCGGCCAGCATCGCGTTGCCACCCGGCAAGGTGATACGCCGCACGGTGGGGTCCAGCGTCGCAAACAGCAGGTCCGCGGCGTAGGCACCGGCGCCGGTCAGCGCGTTGAACAAGGTGGACTTGCCGGCATTGGTATAGCCAACCAGCGCGATACGCGGCATTTCGCTGCGCACGCGCGCGCGACGCATCTGGGTGCGCTGCACCTCGACCTTCTCCAGCCGCTTCTGCAGCTGCTCCACTCGCTTCTGCAGCAGGCGGCGGTCGGTTTCCAGCTGGGTTTCACCCGGACCACGCAGGCCGATGGAACCGCCGCGCTGGCGCTCAAGGTGGGTCCAGCCGCGGACCAGTCGCGTGGCGATATGCCGCAGCTGGGCAAGCTCCACCTGCAACTTGCCTTCATGGCTGTGCGCACGCTGGGCGAAGATGTCCAGGATCAGGCCGGTACGATCAATGACCCGGCGTTCCAGGTAGCGCTCAAGATTGCGCTCCTGCACCGGACTGAGCTGATGGTTGACCAGCACCAGATCTGCGCCGGTGGCGTCGGCCGCAGCCTTCACCTCTTCCAGCTTGCCACTGCCGATCAGCGTGGAGGGGTTCGGCCTGTCCATGCGCGCAGTGATGGTCGCGGCCACACTTGCCCCGGCCGAGCGCGCCAGATCGGTGAATTCCTCCAGTACATCTTCTTCCAGCCGGCCAACATGCGGCTGGATCAACAGCGCATGTTCGCCCTTTTTAGAGCGGTCAAACATGCGCCGCCACCTGCTTATTCGTTGTCGTTGTCGATATCGTCATCAGCTGCCTGACTTCCGTCGCCCGATTGCACGTAGCCGCCACCCGGCCCCACGCGCACATTGCGCGCCGGCACCACGGTGGAAATGGCGTGCTTGTAGACCATCTGGCTGACGGTATTGCGCAGAAGCACCACGAACTGGTCGAACGACTCGATCGTGCCCTGCAATTTGATGCCATTTACCAGGTAGACCGAAACCGGCACGCGCTCGCGGCGCAACGCATTCAGAAACGGATCCTGCAAAGACTGCCCCTTGGACATCGTCTACTCCTCGTTATTGTTTTTATGGACCGGACCGATGGCGGCATCCCCTGCCCGTCCGGAACCCTGATGGTACACCGCCGCGCGCTTGCTCAGCCTTGCAGAAAGCGGGAAACCGCGTTCTGCACACCGGACATGTCCCGAACCGGGTCGAACCAGCGGGCATCCAGCTCGCCGCGCAGCCAGGTGAGCTGACGCTTGGCCAGCTGGCGGGTCGCAAACACCCCCTTGTCGCGGAACTCGGCCGCCGTGCCCAGCCCGTCCAGGTACTGCCAGGCCTGCCGGTAACCGACCGCACGTACCGCCGGCAAATCCAAGGGTGCGGCCACCGCTGTCATCTCTGGCAAGGCCCGCAACGCCCGCACTTCCTCCAGGAAACCACGCTCCAGCATCAGGTCGAAGCGTCGCTCGATGCGCTGATGCAGTACCGCACGGTCGGCCGGAGCCAGCACCAGCTTCAGTACCCGCGCCGGCAGGCGCGCGATGCCTGGCAGGCCTTGCCAATAGCTGATCGGCTTACCGGTCAGCCGGTATACCTCCAGCGCCCGCTGGATCCGCTGCGGATCGGTGGCATGGATGCGTGCGGCAGCGACGGGATCGAATTCGGCCAGCTGTGCGTGCAAGGCCGCCCAGCCGCAGACTTCAGCCTCGGCAGAAATGAGCGCGCGCATGTCCGGATCAGCCTCCGGCATTGGCGACAACCCCTGCAGCAAGGCACGGAAATACAACCCGGTACCGCCAGCCAGGATCGGCAACTTGCCGCGCGCAACGATGTCACGCACGGCCTCGTTGGCGTCAGCGGAGAACTCGGCCGCCGAATAGGCCTGCCAGGGGGCACGCAGGTCCAGCAGATGATGGCGGATACCATCCTGCTCGGCGGCGTCCGGCTTGGCCGCGCCAATGTCCAGGCCACGGTAGACCAGCGCCGAATCGACGCTGACGATCTCACCGTCATAGGCCTTGGCCAAGGCGATGGCCGCGGCGGTCTTGCCCGAGGCGGTCGGCCCCATCAGGGCGATGGCCAAGGGGCGTTGATCGATACCCATCAATCCTCGTCCGGCCAGCGCGGCATCGCCGGCTTGGCGGCGCGCGGCGCCGGCACCGCATCGAACGCAGCCAGCACCTTGAGTGCATCCACAGTCGCGGCCACGTCGTGCACACGCACCATCATCGCGCCCTTCTGCACCGCCAGCAGATGCGCGGCCAGCGAACCGGCCATGCGCTCGGCAGCCACCGTCCGCCCGGTGACATCACCAATGCAGCGCTTGCGCGAGAAGCCCGCCAGCACCGGCGCGCCCAGATCGTTCAAGCGATCCTGTGCGGCCAGCAAGGCAAAGTTCTGCGCGGTGTCCTTGTTGAAGCCGTAGCCCGGGTCCAGCAGCAGACGTTTGCGTCCGATACCGGCCATTTCCGCAGAGAAAACACGCTCAGCCAGGAAGCGCTGCACATCACCGGCTATATCAACATAGGCCTGGGCGAGGCCTGCATCGTAAGGGCCGCCCACTGCGTGCATCAGCACCACCGCGGCCTTGGATGCAGCCACCACCTCCAGCGCGCCCGGCTGCCGCAAGGCCTGCACGTCATTGATCATGTGGGCGCCTGCCGCCAGCGCCGCGCGCATCACTTCCGGCTTGAAGGTATCCACGCTCAGCGGCACGGCGACCTGTGGAAGCAAAGCCTCGATTACCGGCACGACGCGGTCAATCTCCTCCTGCACCGACACCGGGCTTGCACCCGGACGGGTGGATTCGCCACCGATGTCCAGCAGATCCGCCCCCTCCTCGACCAGCACCAAGGCATGCGCGACAGCAGCAGCGGTGTCTGCATGCTGGCCGCCATCGGAAAACGAATCCGGGGTGACGTTGACGATGCCCATCACCTGCGGCCGATCCAGCCGCAGCGTACGGTCGCCACATTCCAGGGTTGGGAAAACATCAAACATGGGCGCTCCGGCAGACTGCAACAGCGCCTAGTTTAAGCCACCGCAGCGGCCCACCAGCGAAGCGGGCAGCCACACGTTCACGTGCTCGCGGCGGCGCAATACCGGCGCTCAGTCCTTGTTGCGGGCGCGGATACGGCTGCCAATCAAGCTCAGGATCACGCCCAGCACCACGCCGATGAAGATACCGGCCAGGAAGTTGTTGGTCTTCACCCCGAAACCGACACCTGCCACGGTGGCGATGATCATCTCCGGCACATTCGCAGAGGGTGCCTTGGGTGGCGGCGTGGAATCATTCATGGAGCACAACCAGGGAAAACCAGAGTGTCGCTATTCTCGCCCAGCACGACGGCTGGCGCATGAAAAACGAGCCGGAAAACCGGCCCGTTCTGTTTGCATTGATGCTGCTGCCGGCTCAGTGCTGGCCGGCAGGATCGGTGATCGGCGTCACCGGCTGCGGGGCGTCGCCGCCCTTGCCGTCGTCGGCACGGTCGTTGTTGCCGCCCTTGTCCACCCAGCCTGCGGGCGGCGACGGCTTGCGACCTTCCATGATCGCCTTGACCTGCTCGGCGTCGATGGTTTCCCAGTCCAGCAGCGCAGCGGTCATTGCCTCCACGATCTGGCGCTTCTCGTCCAGGATCCGGTAGGCAACGTTGTACTGCTCGTCGAGGATGCGACGGATCTCCGCGTCCACCTTCTGCTGGGTGGCTTCGGAAATGGTCTTGCTGTGCATGCCATAGCCGCCTTCTTCATCGGCGTAGACCATGATGCCCAGCACATCAGACATGCCGTACTTGGTGACCATGGCTCGGGCCAGCTTGGTCGCACGCTCGAAGTCGTTGGAGGCGCCAGTCGACATCTCGCCGACGAAGATCTCCTCGGCGATACGGCCACCGAACAGGATCGCCAGCTCTTCCAGCATGCGCTCCTTGTACTTGCTGATGTGGTCGTGCTCCGGCAGCTGCCAGGTCAGGCCCAAGGCCCAACCGCGCGGCATGATGGTGACCTTGTGCACCGGGTCTGCCTTGGGCAGCGACATGGCGACAACAGCGTGGCCTGACTCGTGATAAGCAGTGTTACGACGCTCTTCCTCACGCATCACCATGCTGCGGCGCTCAGGACCCATGTAGATCTTGTCCTTGGCGTCCTCGAAGTCCTTCATGTCGACTTCCTGCTTGTTGCGACGAGCCGCAAACAGGGCGCCTTCATTGATCAGGTTGGCCAGATCGGCACCGGAGAAGCCCGGGGTACCGCGTGCCAGCACTTCCGGACGCACGTCGTCGGCGGCCGGCACCTTGCGCAGGTGCACGCGCAGGATCTGCTCGCGGCCCTTGATGTCCGGCAGACCGACCATGACCTGGCGGTCAAAACGGCCTGGACGCAGCAGCGCCTTGTCCAGCACGTCCGGACGGTTGGTGGCAGCGATCACGATCACGCCTTCGCCGCCTTCAAAGCCGTCCATCTCAACCAGCATCTGGTTCAGGGTCTGCTCGCGCTCATCGTGGCCACCGCCGGTGCCAGAGCCGCGGTGACGGCCCACGGCATCGATTTCGTCGATGAAGATGATGCACGGCGCATGCTTCTTGGCCTGCTCGAACATGTCGCGCACGCGGCTGGCGCCGACGCCGACGAACATCTCGACGAAGTCCGAACCGGAGATCGCGAAGAACGGCACCTTGGCCTCGCCGGCAATGGCACGGGCCAGCAAGGTTTTGCCGGTACCCGGCGGACCAACCATCAACACGCCGCGCGGAATCTTGCCGCCGAGCTTGGTGAACCTGGAGGGGTCACGCAGGAACTCGACCAGCTCGCCAACTTCTTCCTTGGCTTCGTCGCAGCCCGCAACGTCGGCAAAGGTGACCTTGATCTGGTCTTCGCCCTGCAGCTTCGCGCGGGATTTACCGAAGGACATCGCGCCCTTGGCACCGCCGCCACCGCCCTGCATCTGGCGCATCATGAAGATCCAGAAGCCGATCAGCAGCAGGATCGGCAGGAATTGCAGCACGATGCCCCAGAAACTCGGGCCAGCCGGTTCCTGACGGGCTACTTCAACGTTCTTGGAATACAGCTGGTCCAGCAGCTTCGGGTCGGCCGGTGCGTACCGCGCACCGTCGGAACCATCAGCGCGCTTGAAGCGCAGGTGGTTGGTGGTCAGCGTGGTCTTGTCGGTGTATTCCACCGACTTGATCCGGCCGGCATCCACTTCCTGCAGGAACTGCGTGTAATTGCGTGCATCGCCAGCGGCCGCCGCCCCACTACGCGGGGCAAAACTCTGGAACACCACCATCAGCACGACGGCGACAACCACCCATAGCAGGAGGTTCTTAGTCAGGTCGTTCATCCTCATCGGCTCCGGTGTCCCTCTAGATACTAAATACTGAAAAGTCGTATGGCTGAGCTTACTTTATCTGGGTACGCTTGCCCTGCCCCAAGGCATAAACCTCAGGTGAACGCTTGCGCGAAGCGTCCGGCTTGCGAATGGCAACTTTGTCGTAACGACGGCGCAGTTCACGCACGTAGTCGTCAAAGCCGACGCCCTGGAACAACTTGATCAGGAACGCCCCACCCGGCTTGAGATGGTTGTCGGCAAAATCCATCGCCAACTCCGCCAGGTGCATCATCCGCGGCTGGTCAACCGCATCCATACCACTCTTATTGGGGGCCATATCTGACAGCACAAGGTCTACCGGCTGGTCGCCAACCATGGCTTCGAACTGCGATAGGACCGTTTCTTCCCTGAAGTCCCCGTGAAGGAACTCCACGCCAGCCAAGGGCGGCATCTCCAGGATATCCAGCGCCAATACGCGGCCGGTGTCGCCCATCTGCCTGCGCACCTGCTGCGACCAACCACCCGGCGCGGCCCCCAGATCGACCACCACCATATGCGGCTTCAGCAGGCGGTCACGCTCCAGCAGCTCCTCCAGTTTGTAGGCCGCGCGCGAGCGCATGCCCTCCTTCTGGGCCTTTTTCACAAAAGGATCGGAGAAATGTTCTTTCAGCCAGCGCTGGCTACTTTTGCTACGGGAAGGCATTGGCAATGGGGCTCACAGGGGTGGTCATGATACCCTGAACCCCCTTGATTACCTGTAGTCCTGCATGTCCATCGTCCTGACCTCGGCCCAGAACCGATTCCTGCGCGGCATCGCGCACGACCTGAAAGCACTGCTGCAGATCGGTGGCAAAGGGGTCACCCCGGCCTTTTTGGCCGAACTGGACGAGGTGCTGGAGCGCCATGAACTGGTCAAGGTGAAGGTTGCCGCCGAAGACCGCGAAGCCCGTGACACCCTGATCGGCGAACTGATCCAGGCCAGCGGCGCCGCCCTGGTACAGCGCATCGGCCACGTCGCCGTGCTGTATCGCCCGGCCAAGGAAAAGCGCCAGATCGTGCTGCCGCGCGGCTGATCGCCGAGGAACACCCATGCAGTTCAGCCGCGAGCTTCCCGATTACATCTATTCCCTGCGCTCGGCCGATGGCCGCCATGCGCAGGTGAACGACCGCGCGCTGAGCCGCAGCTTCATCCTTGCACCGAACAGCTTGATTGAAGACTGGCCGGTTGCATCGGTGGCCGAGTTGCGCGCCGAAGATCTGGACGCCGCCCTGGAACTGAATCCGGCGCTGGTGATCCTTGGCACCGGCGACAAGCAGATTTTCCCGCCAGCAGCGATCATGGCCGCCTGCCTGACCCGCGGCATCGGCATCGAGGTGATGAACAACGCCTCGGCCGCACGCACGTACAACGTGCTGGCCGGCGAAAACCGCCGCGTGGTGATGGCCATCATCCTGGAAAGCACACCGTAGCGCGCAGTCATACTGCGTTGGGGCATTTTTGTGGGAGCGGCGTAAGCCGCGAAGCTGACGATTGATCAGCCCGCAGACATGCCTGCAATCCCGACGACAGCTGATTTTCGGCCCTTGCTGGCAAGGCCGAATGCCTCCCTGTAGTGCCGAGCCATGCTCGGCAAGGGCCTTACAGGCAATGCATCAGATGGTTCATCAGCTTCGCGGCTTACACCGCCCCCACAAGTTCGGTGCGTGCTGGCGCTTCACCGGAAAAGCCGCTGCCGAGCATGGCTCGGCACTACGGGGAAAGCTGCAACGCCGGAAACGCCGGCCGAATTTCCTGCCACACCTGCAGATATCAAGAACCCGGTGACGCCGTGTTCTGCATGTTGCTCTCTAACGGGCCAGCGGCTCACCTTTCAGCCAACACACCAGCAGCATCGACACCGCCACGCAAGCATGGAAGCCGGCGAACGCGACCGGACTGGTCGTGGGCGGAAACAACAGAAATCCTGCGGGCAACAGCACTGCCACCAGCGCGTATAACACCCAGCCCTGCCAGGCCAGGGGCCAGCTCCAACCCTGCCCATTGCTTGCTGCCTGGAACCAGTACCTCGGCTTCTGCATCTGCCCCCCCCCCCCTTCAAACATGGATCCCATCACAGCACCGAAGCAATCCCGGCACCGCCCTCGACTATTGGGCCTGACACATCTGCTGCAGGTCCCGCCCGATGATCAGGACGGGACCGCAGACATCTAGCGGCTCGGCAGATAGACCAACGGGTCGACCGGTTTGCCGTTGTAGCGGATCTCGAAGTGCAGCATGTCGCGTGAGGTGCCGGTACGGCCCATCTCGGCGATCTGATCGCCCGCCTTCACGTTCTGCCCTTCGTTGACCAGACGCTTGCGGTTGTGGCCGTAGGCCGACAGCCACTGGTCGTTGTGCTTGATGATGATCAGCTCGCCATAACCAACCAGGCCAGCGCCGGAGTACACCACCACACCGGGACCCGCGGCACGTACCGCTTGACCGCTGCTGCCAGCGATATCCACGCCCTGCTTGGTGGCCTCACCAGCCACAAACCGGCCGACAAGGGCACCCTCAGCAGGCCAGCGCCAGCCGATGCCGCTATTGACCGGTGTGGGTGTAACCACCGTTGGCGGTGTCACCGGACGAGTAGTGGTGGTCGTTGAACCACCCGCGGCAGGTGGCCGGCTGGCCGTCGCTCCACCTGGATACAACCGCAGCGCCTGCCCAGGATAGATCGTGTACGGCTCGGACAGGCCATTCCAGGCAGCAAGATCACGCGGGGTGATGTTGTTGATCCGGGCAATGCCGAACAAGGTATCGCCACGACGCACGATGGCCGTCTGTCCCGGCTTGGCGACGGAGGTGCGCGGCGTGGTCGAGGTGGATGAACCCGAACTGCCGCCCGAGGGCTTCACCACCGTGGCAGTTCCGCACGCCGCCAACGAGACCACCGCCAGAACGGCCAACGCCCTGCCCAAGCTCTTGCCCACCATCAATGCATTCATGCGAATTTAGCCCTCCAGACCAGCCACGCCACCAGGCCCACCACCAATGCAGTGGCAATCCAGCCCAGCGGTTCAATCCAGCGCCGCAACCGCTCAGCAGCCTGTGCGCCGCCGAAGCGGATCACCGCCGCCAACAAATAAACACGCTTGCCGCGACCGACCAGCATGCTCAGCACATATTGCGGCATCGGCACGCCGACGATACCCGAGGCCCATGTGAAGACCTTCATCGGGATGGGCATGAAGCCGCCCAGCACCAGGAAAGTAAACACAGCCCATGGCGACTCCGCCATCTTCGCCTGCAGCGTCGCGATGCCGCTTTCAATCGCTGGCAGCATGCCCATCGCCTCGAACAGCGGCTTGATCACCTCGAAGGCGTAATGGCCCAGCGCATAACCCACCATCGCGCCGGCCATCGAGCCAATCAAGCTCAGGGTCGCGAAGCGCCAGCCCTTGCGCGGTTGCGCCACGCACATTGGCATCAGCATTACTTCCGGCATCACCGGGAAGATGATGGCCTCGATGAAACTCAGCACGGTCAAATAGGTGGGCGCGCGCTCATTGGCAGCCCAAACCATGGCGCGGTCGTATAACGGCCCGAAAATCTTCATTCAGTGAGTAATCCTGTTCTCAGTCCAACATGCCCGGCAACAGCGGCACGAAACTCACCGGTGCCAGCTCTTCCTGGGTAATGGTGCCATCGGCCTGCCGGGTCAGTTGCAACAGCACCTGTCCACCGGGGCCACCAACTGGTGCCACCAAGCGGCCGCCGACGGCCAACTGGTCGATCAAGGCATCCACCAGCGCCGGCGCAGCGGCCGTCACTACGATGCCGTCGTACGGGCCGTGCTCGGGCCAGCCGATGCGGCCGTCGTCGTGCTTGGTGCGGATGTTCATGCCCAGATGCCGGAAGCGCTTGCGTGCCTGCCGCAGCAGGTCGCCGATACGCTCGACAGTGAAAACCTCAAGGCCCAATGCGCCAAGAATGGCGGCCTGGTAACCCGAGCCGGTGCCGACTTCCAGCACCTTCTTCGGCGCGACCGCCAACACCACCTCGGTCATCCGCGCCACGACCCAGGGCTGGGAGATGGTCTGGCCATGGCCGATCGGCAGAGCGGTGTCCTCGTAGGCACGTGACGCCAGCGCCTCATCGATGAACAGGTGCCGTGGCACCACGCGCACGGCGTTGAGCGTGGCCTCGTCGGCAATGCCGACTTCGCGCAGGCGGTCGACCAGACGGTCGCGCACCCGCTGCGAGGTCATGCCGATACCCACGGCCTCTGGCTGCAGGCGCATACGCGGCGTCATTCAGGCTTCCCCAGGGTTTCGGTCAGCCCACCAACCCAGCTGGCGACCTTCTCCAAGGCCGAATAACGGGTCAGGTCAACCTGGATCGGGGTGATCGAAATATGCCCGGTGCGCACCGCATGGAAATCGGTGCCGGGGCCGGCGTCCTGCTCGCTGCCGGCCGGGCCGATCCAGTACACGGTATTGCCGCGCGGATCGGTCGCCGGCACACAGGCTTCGGCGCGGTGGCGGTTGCCAAGCCGGGTGACCTCGAAGCCGCGGATCTGCTCCCAGGGAAGGTCCGGCACGTTGACGTTGAGGATGGTGTCAGCCGGCAATGGATCAGCGATCAGCCGCGACACGATCTCCACCGCGGCACGGGCCGCGGTAACGAAGTTCTTGGCTTCGTGCTTGTGGGTGACCAGTGACACCGCCACCGAGGGCAGGCCAAGGTGGCGACCTTCCATCGCTGCCGATACCGTGCCCGAATAGATCACGTCATCGCCGAGGTTGGCGGCATTGTTGATGCCCGACACCACGATGTCCGGCTCAAATTCGAGCATACCGGTCAGCGCAAGGTGCACGCAGTCAGTGGGCGTCCCCGCCACCGCACAGGTGTAGTGGTCAATGCGGCGCAGACGCACCGGCTGATCCAGCGTGAGTGAGTTGGAAGCGCCGGAGCGATCACGGTCCGGTGCCACCACGGTGACTTCGTGTCCGGCGTTGCGAAGCTCCTCGGCCAACATCTTGATGCCGGGGGCGTCCACACCATCGTCATTTGATACAAGTACGCGCATTAAAGGCCTGGGTTACTGGATCAACACGCGACGCTCCCACTCAGCGCCGCAATCGCCGGAACCTCCGGTTAGTACATCACCGTGACGGACCGACCTGAGCGGCCATGATACCGGAATGCGCCGCGGCACTTTCCACCTCCGCAGGACTTGCCTGCGACAGCGCGCACGTTACGCTGTACGAATGTCGTACCCAGATGAAGAAGATGACGCTGCACTGTTCCGCTCGGCCATCGGCGAAGTAACGCCGATGCGCCAGGTGGAGGCACCGGCTGCGGGCAAGCCACGGCCCAAGCCGCGCGCACGCATGGCAGAACAGGATGAATCCGAGGCCTTGGGCGAATTTGCGCGCCTGTTACGTTCCAGCAAGCCACTGGAAGCCGGCGACAACGCCAGCTACCGGCGTGACAACCTGCCGCCACAGATGTTCCAGCGACTCAAGCGCGGCCAGTATTCAGTACAGGACGAACTGGACCTGCACGGTGCCACCGCCGCCCAGGCCGAGAACCTGCTGCGCCAGTTCCTGCTGGAGGCACGCGCACATGAACACGGCTGCGTGCGCATCATCCACGGCAAAGGCCTGCAGTCAGATGGCGGTGCGCCGGTACTGAAGAACCTGGTCGATCGCATGCTGCGCCAGCGCAATGATGTGCTGGCGTTCCATTCCGCGCCACCCACCCAGGGCGGCACTGGTGCGGTTCTGGTATTGCTGGCCAATCGCTGAGCGAGCTGTCGAGGCGCTCCGTCCGCCAATGTCGTTTCGCTCGAGCAGCGCAACGTGCCAGTCTCAGTAGCCCAGGTAAGCGCAGCGCACCCGGGGCTGTTCACGCAGAGCCTTGAAGTGCCATTGAATCCCGTGTCCCGGGTGCGCTGCGCTTACCCGGGCTACGTGCGGACCAAACGATTAGTCGGCGGTACTTCCTTCGCTCGACGCTTCGGCGTCGGCCTCGGTTACCAGAGCGCCCGCAATTTCATTGCGGCTGGCGTCGGTCACTTCACCCAGTTCATGCAGCACCGCGGTGGCGTAGCAACCCGGCGGCAATGCGAACGACACCTCCAACACGTCATCGGCCAACCATTGGTGCTGCATCAACATGGGCTTGAGGCGCAGCGAGCGGCGCTCCTGCTTGAGCCCGGCCTGCTCCAGCCCTGCCCGCAGCGCCAAGGCCTGCTCATCACCCAGGGCCTGATCTTCCAGTGCCCGTGCGGCATCGGTCGCGCGCAGCTCACCAACGCCCCACAACGGCGCGCTGGGGTGGATATCGAAACGCGCCAGGCGCTCGGCCAGCACCTCGCTCATCGGCTCCGGGCCGAACACCGAACGACTGCCGTCCAGCATCCACACCTCGCCCTCCAACGCCGTGTCCCAGTTACCCGCCTCAACGCGCGCGGCAAGCACACGATTGAACAAGGCCGAGCGCGCCGCCGACAGCAGCATCGAGCGCTGGTCCTTGCGCACCCGACGGCCAGCAAACATCTGCAGCGCTGCCGGCACATTGCCGCCGTCGCGGCCAAAACGCTGCTCGCCAAACCAGTTTGGCAGGCCGCGTGCAGCGACAATCTGCAGGCGTTCCTCGATGGCCGCCTTGTCACCTTGCACACCACGCAACACCAGCTTGAAGCGGTTGCCCGCCAACGCGCCGCGCTGCAGCTTGCGGTTGTGCCAGGTCGATGCCAGCACATGCAGCTCGTCAGACTCCAGCAGCGCCAGATCCGGCGCGATGCGCTTGGGCAGGTGCACGCTGAAGCGCTGCGTGGTCACCGCATGCCGATCTTTCTGCCCGGCATAGCTGACGCCCATTTCAGGCACGCCAGCCCACTGCGCCAACTGCTTGGCAATGGCCACGGTATTGGCGCCGCGCTTGCGGACATCAAGCAACAGGTGCTCGCCCTCGCCAGTCGCTTCGAACGCAGGGATTTCATCGACCTGAAAATCTTCCGGCATGCTGCGGATGGCCGCAGTCAGTACCGGCTCACCAAAGGCCAGCGGCAGCGCGATCATGCGGCCACCAGCAAGGCCACGGCCTGCGCGGCAATGCCTTCTTCGCGTCCGGTGAAGCCCAGCTTCTCACTGGTGGTGGCCTTGATGCTGACCCGGTCCAGATTGACCTCCAACAGCTGCGCTACTTTTTCGCGCATTGCCAGCGCATGTGGGCCCACCTTGGGCCGCTCGCAGATCACGGTGATGTCGACATTACCGACCTGCCAGCCGCGCTCGCGCAGCAATTCGTTGCAATGACTGACAAAGCGACTGCTGTCCGCCCCTTTCCAACGATCATCGGAGGGCGGGAAATGCACGCCGATATCACCCAGCGCCAGCGCACCCAGCATGGCATCGCACAATGCGTGCAAAGCCACATCGCCATCGCTGTGCGCGAGCACGCCGCGACTGTGCGGCACGCGCACACCGGCCAACATGATGTGGTCGCCCTCACCGAAGGCATGCACGTCATAGCCTTGGCCGATACGGATGGGAGGGAAGGAAACAGAAGAGTTCATGGCAGTACTTCTAGGCAGAGCCGACGCCAACACGCCGGCAAGGGATCAGCTGCCGCGCCGCGACAGCTCGAATTCGAAACGGGCCAGATCGGCCGGGGTAGTAACTTTGAAATTGCTTTCCGCGCCTTCGACCAGCAACGGGCGCACACCCTGCCGCTCCATTGCCATTGCCTCATCGGTGACATCGACACCTGCAGCCGCCGCATCGAGCAGCGCGCGGGTGAGTTGATGGCGGCGGAACAACTGCGGGGTCAGCGCGCGCCACAGGCGCTCACGCGGCTCGGTGCCGTCAATGCCACCATCATCGCCAGCACGCTTGAGCGTGTCGCGCACCGGTGCGGCGAGAATGCCACCGACCGGATCAGCACGCCCCACTTCCAGCAAACGGCTCAGATCGGTCGCAGCCAGATTTGGCCGCGCGGCGTCGTGGACCAGCACGAAATCATCGGCACGCACGCTATCCGGCAGCGCCTGCAGGCCTGCCAATACCGACGCCGCACGGGTCTCTCCTCCCACGCAGGTCAGCACCGGTTTGTCGGCAAACGAAGTCCAACCCGGCCAATCGGCATCGTTCTCGGCAATGGCCACCATCACCCCGGCCACGCCGGGATGGGCAAGCAGGGACTGCAGGGTGTGCGCGAGCAGCGGCTCACCGTCGGCCAAGAGGTACTGTTTGGGCACCGGCCCGCCAAAACGCGCGCCGCGCCCAGCCGCGGGAACCACCGCCCAGGTCTGCACGATCAAGGGATGTTCTCCGGTGGCGACTGCTGGTTGCCCTGCCCGGCCGACGGTTCCGTCGCCGAGGCAGGCGCAGGCACCACGGGCGCAGCCACCGGGGCGTCCTCGACGACCCGGTAGAACTTCTCACCCGGCTTGATCATGCCCAGTTCGCTGCGCGCACGCTCCTCGATGGCAGCCTCGCCATCCTTGAGGTCCTGGACTTCCGCCGCCAGGGAATCATTGCGCTGCTGCAGACCGTCGTTGTCACGCTTCTGGTTGGCCACCTGCGCCTCGAGCATCATCACTTCGCCCGAGTTGCCCTGGCCAAACCAGAAGCGGTACTGCAGCAATCCCAGCAGTACCGCCAGCACCAGCAGCAGCCAGCGCCAATTACGCATGACGATCAGCGCTTGAGCGAGACAAACGCATCACGGCCGGCATAACGCGCGCCACTGCCGAGGGCTTCCTCGATGCGCAGCAGCTGGTTGTACTTGGCCACGCGATCGCTGCGGCACAGCGAGCCGGTCTTGATCTGGGTGGCAGTGGTGGCCACGGCGATGTCGGCGATGGTGGTGTCTTCGGTTTCGCCCGAGCGGTGCGAGACGATGGCCGCATAACCAGCCTTGTCGGCCATGGCGATGGCTTCCAGGGTCTCGGTCAGGGTGCCGATCTGGTTGACCTTGATCAGGATGGCGTTGGCGGTGCCCGACTCGATGCCTTCGGCGAAGATCTTCGGATTGGTGACGAACAGATCGTCGCCGACCAGCTGCACCTTGTTGCCGACGCGCTGGGTCAGCAGCTTCCAACCGGCCCAATCGTTCTCGGCCAGGCCGTCCTCGATGCTGATGATCGGGTACTGCGCGCTCCAGTCGGCCAGGAAGTCGACGAACTGCTCGGAGGTCAGGCGCTTGTTCTCGCCGACCAGGTTGTACTTGCCGTTCTCGTAGAACTCGCTGGAAGCGACGTCCAGGCCGAGCAGGATGTCTTCGCCGGCGGTGTAACCGGCCTTGCCAATGGCTTCCAGAATGGTGTCCAGCGCCTCGACGTTGCTGCGGAAGTCTGGCGCGAAACCGCCTTCATCGCCCACCGCCGTGCTCAGGCCGTGGCCCTTCAGCACTGACTTCAGCGCGTGGAAGATTTCGGTGCCGGCGCGCAGCGATTCGCTGAACGAGCTGAAGCCGACCGGCAACACCATGAATTCCTGGAAGTCGACGTTGTTATCAGCGTGCGCGCCACCGTTGATGATGTTCATCATCGGCACCGGCAGCGACGGGGTGGCGCCGGTCTTGGCGGCCAGGTACTGCCACAGCGCCTGCTTCTTCGAAGCGGCGACCGCGTGGGCGGCGGCCATGGAAACACCGAGCAGCGCATTGGCGCCGAGGCGGCCCTTGTTCTCGGTGCCGTCCAGATCGATCAGGCGGCGATCCAGGCCTTCCTGATCTTCGGCATTGAAGCCAGCCAGTGCGGTGGCGATCGCGCCATTGATATTGCCCACGGCGTTGCGCACGCCCTTGCCCAGGTAACGGGTCTTGTCGCCATCGCGCAGCTCCACGGCCTCCTTGGTGCCGGTCGAAGCGCCGGACGGGACGGCCGCGCGGCCGAACGAGCCGTCGGCCAGGGTGACTTCGGCTTCCAGCGTGGGGTTGCCACGGCTGTCGAGGATTTCACGGGCGTGGATCTTGGCGATGTTGGTCATGTCTGGGGGCTAGGCTCGTTCTGGAGAGTCTGTTATCGACGGGAAACACAAATACCAGCCGGGAGTTTAAACGAAGCGCAGGCTGGCGCGGCCGTTGCTTTCGCCTGAAAGCGGCGCGGGCCGCTGAAACGGACAAGGCCCGCACTGGGCGGGCCTTGTTTGGGGAGCACCTTGCCCTTCTCCCTGCGGGAGAAGGTGCCCGAAGGGCGGATGAGGGTGCGGAGAGCGAAGCTCTCCTCCATTCACATGCCACGGGTAGCCGCCCCCTGCCGAACATGGCTCGGCACTACCTGTTCATTACCCTGGGAAAGCCTCTGCCGAGCATGGCTCGGCACCACCCTTTCAGGCGCGGGCTTCCTGCAACAGCTTGCCGCCGGCCTTCTTCTCGCGCGCAGCGCGGATGAAGCCGATGAACAGCGGGTGGCCACCACGCGGGGTGGACAGGAACTCCGGGTGTGCCTGGCAGGCCAGGAACCACGGGTGCTGGTCACGCGGCAGCTCGACCACTTCCACCAGCGTGTCATCCATCGACTTGCCGGCAATCACCAGACCCGCGTCTTCCAACTGGGTGCGGTAGCGGTTGTTGAACTCGTATCGGTGACGGTGACGCTCAGCCACAACATCCTTGCCGTACAGCTCACGGGCCAGGGTACCCGGCTTCAGGCGCTGCTCCTGCAAACCCAGACGCATGGTGCCGCCCAGGTCGGACTTCTCGTCGCGCTTCTCGACTTCACCGGTGGCGGTACGCCATTCGGTGATCAGGCCGATCACCGGGTTTGGCGACTGGCGGTCGTTTTCGGTGCTGTTGGCGCCTTCCAGGCCAGCCACATGGCGGGCGTAGTCCACCACGGCCGCCTGCATGCCATAGCAGATGCCGAAGTACGGCACCTTCTGCTCACGGGCATACTGCGAGGTCAGCACCTTGCCTTCGAAACCGCGATCACCGAAGCCGCCCGGCACCAGGATGCCATCCACGCCGTCCAGCGCGGACAGACCGGATTCTTCCAGCTCCTGCGCTTCCAGCCACTTCAGGTTGACCTTGGTGCGCTGGCGCAGGCCGCCGTGCTTGAGCGCCTCGCCCACCGACTTGTACGCATCCTGATGGTCGACGTACTTACCGACCACGGCGATGGTGACTTCGTCCAGCGGATGCAGCGCCGCATCCAGCACCGACTCCCACTCGGACAGATCGGCCGGACCAGCCTTGTCACCCAGCTTGAGCTGGTTGACCACGATTTCGTCCAGACCCTGTGCGTGCAGGCCCATCGGCACGCGGTACAGCACTTCCACGTCCGGCACGCTGATCACGGCACGCTCGGAAACGTTGGTGAACAGCGAAATCTTGCGGCGCTCCGAATCTGGGATCGCCTGCTCAGAACGGCACAGCAGCACGTCCGGCTGGATGCCGATCGAGCGCAGCTCCTTGACCGAATGCTGGGTCGGCTTGGTCTTCAGCTCACCAGCCGCACCGATGTACGGCACCAGGGTGAGATGCATGAACAGCGCCTTCTCCGGGCCACGCTCGGTGCGCACCTGACGGATGGCCTCCAGGAACGGCAGCGACTCGATGTCGCCGACGGTGCCGCCGATCTCCACCAGCGCCACGTCGAAGCCAGCAGTGGCCTCATCGATGCAGCGGCGGATCTCGTCGGTGATATGCGGAATGACCTGCACGGTCGCACCCAGGTAATCACCACGGCGCTCCTTGCGGATCACGTTCTCGTAGATACGCCCTGTGGTCACCGAGTTCTTGCGACTCAGGCGGTTATGGACGAAACGCTCGTAATGGCCCAGATCGAGGTCGGTCTCGGCACCGTCGTCGGTGACATAGACCTCGCCATGCTGGAAGGGACTCATCGTACCTGGATCGACGTTGATGTACGGATCCAGCTTCATCATGGTGACCTTCAGGCCACGCGCCTCGAGAATCGAGGCCAGGGACGCGGCTGCAATGCCCTTGCCTAGCGAGGACACCACACCACCGGTAACAAAAATAAGGGGGGTCACGGCTCACTGCCTCCCGGAAAGCCCTAGTTTAAAGGTTGTCGCCAAAACACCCAAGCACTGGATGCGGCGGATTAAAAAAAAGACGCCCCGACCTGCGCCGGGGCGTCCTTGAAACTCAGCAAAAGCGCGTCAGCGACGGCGACGGGCTTCCTCTTCCTCTTCTTCACGCGGCGCCGGCTGGTCAGCCTTGGCCTTGTCCTGGGCAGCGGCGGCAGCGCGGCGCTTGGCCTTCTGCTCGGCGTCGCTCTGCGCCTTGTCGACCGGGGCAGCCTGTGCGGCCTCGGCAGCCTTGCCCTTGTCAGCGCTTTGCGCCATCACGAAGGGAACGGCGGCAACCGCAGCGACAACAACACCCAGGGCCAGCAATTTTGATGTTTTCATCCAAAACCTCCTCGGCTTGCCCCGCCTGGAATGGCGGGCCTTTTTGGAACCAGCTACAGGATACCTCGTCACAGCTGCCCCGGCCCTGAATGCCCTGCGTGCAAAAATCGCCGCCAGACCGCACACTCCCACGTCGATTTGCGCCCTACCGAGATCCATGAACGCCCGTTACAACGCCGCTGACATCGAAGTCCTCTCTGGCCTGGACCCGGTCAAACGCCGTCCTGGCATGTATACCGACACTGCCCGCCCGAACCATCTGGCGCAGGAAGTGATCGACAACTCGGTCGATGAGGCCCTGGCCGGCCACGCCAAGACCGTGGAAGTCACCCTGTTCAAGGATGGCAGCTGCGAAGTCAGCGATGACGGCCGCGGCATGCCGGTGGACATCCACCCGGAAGAGAAAATCCCGGGCGTCGAACTGATCCTGACCAGGCTGCATGCCGGCGGCAAGTTCAACAACCGCAACTACACCTTCTCCGGCGGTCTGCACGGCGTCGGCGTATCCGTGGTCAACGCCCTGTCCACGCTGGTGGAGATCCATATCCGCCGCGACGGCAGCGAGCACCGCATCACCTTCCGCGATGGCGACCGCGCCAGCCCGCTGGAAGTGGTCGGCAGCGTCGGCAAGAAGAACACCGGCACCCGCGTGCGCTTCTGGGCCGACCCCAAGTACTTCGACACGCCCAAGTTCAACGTGCGCGCCCTGCGTCACCTGCTGCGCGCCAAGGCCGTGCTGTGCCCGGGCCTGACCGTGAAGCTGACCGACGAAGCCACCGGCGAAGTCGACACCTGGTATTACGAAGACGGCCTGCGCGACTACCTGAAGGCCGAGCTGGGCGAGCGTGAAATGCTGCCGGCCGACCTGTTTGCCGGCTCGCTGAAGAAGGAAACCGAGATCGTCGACTGGGCCGTGGCCTGGCTGCCGGAAGGCGAGCTGGTGCAGGAGAGCTACGTCAACCTGATCCCGACCGCCCAGCACGGCACCCATGCCAACGGCCTGCGCACCGGCTTGACCGAGGCGTTGCGCGAGTTCTGCGACTTCCGCAACCTGCTGCCGCGCGGCGTCAAGCTGGCCCCGGAAGATGTCTGGGACCGGGTCTCCTTCGTGCTGTCACTGAAGATGACCGATCCGCAGTTCAGCGGCCAGACCAAGGAACGCCTGTCCTCGCGCCAGGCCGCCGGCTTCGTTGAAGGCGCCGCCCACGACGCCTTCAGCCTGCTGCTGAACCAGAACGTGGAACTGGGCGAGAAGATCGCGCAGATCGCCATCGAGCGTGCCAGCGCGCGCCTGAAGACCGAAAAGCTGGTCACCCGCAAGAAGGTCACCCAGGGTCCTGCCCTGCCCGGCAAGCTGGCCGACTGCATCAGCCAGGACCTGTCGCGCACCGAGCTGTTCCTGGTGGAAGGTGACTCGGCAGGCGGCAGCGCCAAGCAGGCCCGCGACAAGGATTTCCAGGCCATCCTGCCGCTGCGCGGCAAGATCCTGAATACCTGGGAAGTCGCCTCGGGCAGCGTGCTGGCGTCGGAAGAAGTGCACAACCTGGCCATCGCCATCGGCTGCGACCCGGGCAAAGACGACCTGTCCGGCCTGCGTTACGGCAAGATCGTGATCCTGGCCGACGCAGACTCCGACGGCCTGCACATCGCCACCTTGCTGACCGCCCTGTTCCTGCGCCACTTCCCGTCATTGGTGGACGCTGGCCACGTGTTCGTGGCAATGCCGCCACTGTTCCGCGTCGACGTGGGCAAGCAGGTGTTCTACGCGCTGGACGAGGAAGAAAAGCGCTCGCTGCTGGACAAGATCGAGCGCGAGAAGATCCGCGGTCAGGTCAGCGTCACCCGCTTCAAGGGCCTGGGCGAGATGAATCCCTCGCAGCTGCGCGAATCCACCATCCATCCGGACACCCGCCGTCTGGTGCAGCTCACCGTGGACGACAGCGAGCAGACCTCGGCACTGATGGACATGCTGCTGGCCAAGAAGCGCGCCCCGGACCGCAAGGGCTGGCTGGAGAGCAAGGGCGACCTGGCCTCACTGGAAGCCTGATCCAAGCAATCGTGCTGCATCGAAAGCCCGCCCTTACCGGCGGGCTTTTTGCTGGCTGCGCGCCGCCAGTTTTTTGTGGGAGCGGCGCAAGCCGCGAAGCTGACCGTGCTTACTAGCCACTGGCTTCTGCCACCTGATGATGCGCCAGCTTCGCGGCTCACGCCGCTCCCACAAGCACCACATTGGTTTATGCACCCAACAAAAAACCCGCCATCACTGGCGGGTTTTTGTCTGCAGACTGCGAACCGATGGCCTCAGTTCCAACCCACCATTTCGAACAGACGCAGGATCAGGTAAGCACAGCCGCCTGCCGCCGGAATGGTCAGGATCCAAGCCCACAGGATGCGCTCAATCACGCCCAGACGCAGCGACTTCGGGTTCTTGGCGAAGCCAACGCCCATGATCGCGGTGGAGATACTGTGGGTGGTCGAGACCGGCATGCCGAAATGCGCAGCCAAGGTCAGGATGGTGGCCGAGCTGGTCTCCGCAGCAAAACCGTGGATCGGGTGCAGCTTGACCATCTTGTGGCCCAGGGTCTTGATGATTTTCCAGCCGCCCGAAGCGGTACCGGCCGCCATCACCACCGCACAGGTCAGCACGATCCACATGGCGATACCGTCGCCACCGTGGGCATCCGGGTGCATGAAGGCCAGCCACGACGGCAGGTCATTCAATGCGCCGGTTGCCTCGGCGCCGATCAGGGTCATGGCGATGATGCCCATAGTCTTCTGCGCATCGTTATGGCCATGGGCAAAGCCCATGTACGCCGCCGAGACGATCTGCGCCTTGCCGAAGAAAGCATTGACCCAACGCGGGCGCGCCAGCCGACCGAGCATACCGCCGACGCGGGACATGCCGGCAATGATCGCCCACAACAGGCACATCACCACGATACCAAGCAGGAAGCCGGCGATCGGCGAGGTGATCATCGGCACGAACACCTTCCACAACAGGCCCTTGTTCTGTGCCCAGTTGCCGAGGTTCTGCGACCAGATCAGCGCATCCCAGTTGTTGTGCGCAGCGGCAAGACCCGCACCGCACAAACCACCGATCAGCGCGTGCGAGGACGAGGACGGTAGGCCTTTCCACCAGGTGATCAGGTTCCAGACGATGCCGCCGAGCAGCGCGCACAGGATCACCTGCGGGGTCACATCGACCACATCGGTGTTGATCAGGCCATTGGCGATGGTCAGCGCGACGGCGGTGCCGGTGAGCGCGCCGATCAGGTTCATGAAAGCGGCCAGCATCACCGCCCAACCGGGCGACAGGACCTTGGTTGCCACCACGGTGGCAATTGAATTGGCGGTGTCGTGGAAGCCGTTGATGAACTCGAAGACGAGCGCGGCCAGAATCACCACCAGGACGAGGGTGAGCATAGAGCGGCCCCGTCAGCTGTTCTTGAGCACGATCTGGTAAGCCACCACGCCGGCTTCGCGGCAACGGTCGATGGCCTTTTCCAGGATCTCGAAGAATTCCTTGAGCAGGAACATCTGCAGGTTGTCCAGGCGACCGGAGTAGATGTCGCGGTACAGCTCCAGCATCAGGCGGTCAGCTTCGTTTTCCAGCGAACGCAGCTTCTCGTTGAGCGCGGTCATGCGGTCCAGGTTCATGTGGCGCAGGTCGTTGACCATTTCCACCACCACACCTGCAGCCTGCTCCAGCATCGCTGCGCGCGGGGCGAAGTCGATCTGGTCCAGATGCTGCACAGCCAGCGAGTAGCGGTCGGCGAACTTCTCGATCTGCTTGGGAATCTTGTACAGCGCCGAACCCAGCGCTTCGATGTCCTCACGCTCGATCGGGGTCATGAAACTGTCAACCAGCGCCTGGCTGATCTTGTCCGAGGCGGCGCGTTCGCGCAGACGGGCGAGCTTGAATGCATCCAGCGCCGGCTGACGATCGGCCTCGCGCATCATGCTGTGCAGTGCCTTGGCACCGTCATAGGCGGCCTGCGCGGCCTCGTCGAGGTAGGTATAAAACTGCTTGCCGGAGCCAAAGATGGTCTGCAACGAAAACATGGGGAGCCTATTCGCCGTCGCGGGAGGGACGGCACCAAGGGCGAATTATGACGGCTAGATGGCATTCAGGGTATTCCCGGCGAGTTTTTTAGCCCTGAAATGTGAACGGGCGGTCGCACCTGACCCCCGCCGGTTTGCTAATATCGCCCAGCGCCCTCGCGGTGCACCCTATGGAAGACGACCCTTATCCCCCGCCACAGCGCCGGATCCCGCCCCTGAGCGCCCGCCGCAGCCGCAAGCATCCGCCCTCCCTGTCACCAACCCGGGGAGAGACCCGTGTTTGAATTTTTTATCGTCCTGGCCCTGATTCTGCTGAACGGGTTCTTTGCCATGTCCGAGATGTCGGTCATGACTTCGCGCAAGAGCCGCCTCAAGCAGCTGGCCAGCTCGAGCAAGCGTGCTGCCCGTGCCCTGGCCCTGTCCGAGAAGCCCGAGAATTTCCTGTCCACGGTGCAGATCGGCATCACCCTGATCGGCATCCTGACCGGTGTTTACGGCGGTGACGCCATCGGCGGCGCCATTGCCCAGCACCTGCAAGCTCTTTTCCCGGCACTGTCGGCGAACTTCTCGCTGTTTGGCGCCACCCAGCCTTGGTCCGAGTTTCTCGGCAAGACCCTGGCCGTCGCATTGATAACTTATCTGACGTTGATCTTCGGCGAACTGGTGCCCAAGCGTGTCGCACTGACCCGCTCCGAGGACATCGCCGGCATTGTCGCGGTACCGATGAGCTGGCTGGCCCGCATCGCCGCCCCCGGTGTCTGGCTGCTGTCGCACTCCACCCGACTGGTGCTGCGCCTGCTCGGTCTGGGCAAGACCGAGTCGGCCTCGGTCAGTGAAGAGGAGATCCGCATGCTGGTCGCCGAAAGCCATGAGCAGGGCGTGATCGACAGCCATGAGCGCGACATGATGAACCGCGTCATGCGCCTGGGCGACCGTACCGCCGACAGCCTGATGACTCCGCGCAACCGCATCGCCTGGCTGGATACCAACGCCGACCCGGAGAAGAACCTGTCGGCAATGCGCGATCATTCGTTCTCGCGCTATCCGGTGTATCGCGGCAACGACCAGGACATCGCCGGCATTCTTGAGGTCAAGAGCCTGGTCACCCGCCTCAGCGGTGGCAGCCACAACCTGTTCGAGAACCTGCGCGAGACCCTGTACGTCTCCGAGTCCACCCACGCGATGAAGCTGCTGGAAATCTTCCGCGAGGAACACCAGTCAATGGCGCTGGTGGTGGACGAGTACGGCGAAATCCAGGGCCTGGTCACCATCTCCGACCTGATGGGCGCCGTGGTCGGCCGCCTGCAGGCCACCGAGAACACCGACGATGACGCCCTGGTTGTCACCCGCGAAGACGGCTCACTGCTGGTCGATGGCTCGCTGCCGGTGGATGACCTGCAGGAACTGATGAACGGCGCCGAGCTGCCGGATGCCGAGGAAGGCGACTACTACACCATCGCCGGTATGTGCATGCACTACTTCGGCCGCATACCGCACGCGAGCGAATACTTCGACTGGGCCGGCTGGCGCATCGAGATCGTCGACCTGGACGGCGCCCGCATCGACAAGCTGCTGCTGCGCAGGCTGCCGGAAGAAGACACTGATGACACCACCGGTTAACCCGGACGGCGGCGCGGCGGGCCCCCCCCCGGCCCCGGACGGCGGGGATAGCCACCAAGGCCATAGCCCCCAGCGGGGGGTGTTTTTAACCGGGGCCC
>NZ_JBRREG010000036.1:0-40040 GCF_056760155.1 Stenotrophomonas sp. STEN022 | reverse complement strand
CGCCTTCCCCATGGGCTGGTAGACCCCCGGGGCGCCCTAGCTCGCCGGGCATCCGAAACCCCCGCCAGCCCCTACCCTCCTCGGCCCGCGGCTCTACCGAGAGGGCGTCGCCACCCTGTCCTTCGCGATGCATCTGGGAGCCACGTGCTTCAGCCAGCGGCATCCAGGTAATACCAGCGGCCATCGATGCGCTGGAAGCGGCTGTGCTCGACCATCTTCACCGCGCTGCCACCACCTACGCGATAGCGGGCGGTAAACACGACTTCGGCGGTGTCTTCGCCGGTGACTGCATGGCGCTGCACGCTCAGGCCCAGCCATTGCGTGCGCTGGCCGGGGGCGTCTTCCAGCGGGAGCGTTGCCGGGCGGGTGGCCGGGTGCCAGCTGGCCAACAGGTAGTCGACGTCCTTGAGCACATAGGCGCTGTAGCGCGAACGCATCAGCGACTCAGCATCCGGTGCGGCCTGTCCGGCGTGGTAACGGCCACAGCAGGCCGCATAGGTCTGATCGCGGCCGCAGTGACAGGGAGTAGTGGGAGATGTCTGCATCGCTGCATTTTCATCCACAGACGCTGCAGTTCCAAGCGATGGCCGGACGCTGAGCGTATGGCGTCGCATCCTGCGCCGGTGTCGCCATGCGTGCGTTGATTCCACACGAACCGGCGTGGCCGCCAGCCTTCACTGTACCCATGGTAGCGGCCTACGTCAGTGTCACGGTAATTGGCACGCGGAAACCACTGTGGGTAGCACGCCATTGATCCACAAGCCTTTCCCAGCGTTGGTGTTGATGTTCATCGCGCGCATGGCATGGAACAGCTTGGGCGGGGTGTGACCACGCTATTTCTGGACAGTTGTCTGCACATTGTTTTCTTGCCGATTCACGTCACATATTTGCGCGACTCCCGCCAATCCCCGGATGGGGCAGCCATGAAACGCCGCCATGTGATCGCTGCAATTTTCCTGCTAGCGGGTTTGCTGCTGGGTTGTCTTCCGGTGTTCTACGCATTGCATCAGGCTCGACAACAAGCCATCGGCGACAAATACAGGGAACTGGATGATGTTGCGCAGGGACTTGATCGGCGGGTGCGAAACTCACTCGCCATGCTGACCAGAATGCATGCCGAAATGTCGGCCAGGGGTGAGGCCGCGTGCAGCCCTGCGGGCATCCGGCATCTGCAACGGGTGGGGGCGCGAACCCAGATCTCCATCGCGGCGTTGTATCTGGAGGACCATCGCGTGGTCTGTTCCTCCAGCGATCCGCTGATGCAGCAATTGGTGCTGGGGCCGGGGTCACCGAAGCGCGCCGACGGCATCCGTGTCTATTCCGATGTGCGGCTGCCCGGCGTGCATGACCGCAGCTATGCGGTATTGGAGAAGGAAGGCTATGCGTTGCTGGTATACCCGGAGGGCGTGATCGCGCCGTTCGTCCGTGCCGACCTGTCATTGGGCCTGTTCACGCCCCGCAACGGCTTGTACAGCGTTCGCGACGGTGGCGTGCTCGATCACTGGGCATCATCCGGTACTACTGCGGGCGCTTCGAGCCATTTTCTGGATACCGATGCAGGTTACCTGGTGGTGCGACACATCATGCAGGGCGGAGACGACGGGGTGATCGTCGCCACGCCAATTGCCACCATCGATGCCCGCATGGCCCGGTTCGGGCGTTGGTTCATCCCTGCCGGTATCGTGATCGGCTTGAGCGTGCTGGCAAGTGTGCTGCTGCTCAGCCGGCACCAGCTCTCACCGCGCAACCAATTGCTGCGTGCGCTCGGAAAGGGCCACTTCTTCCTGCTGTATCAACCACTGATCGATCTGCATGATGGCCGCTGCATTGGCGCCGAGGCGCTGCTGCGTTGGCAGTACGAAGAAGCCACGGTGCTGCCGCCTGACCGCTTCATTCCCATCGCTGAAGAATCCGGGCTCATCCAGCAGATCACACGACAAGTGCTGCAACTGGTTGAAAAGGACATGGGCAACTTCCTGCGGCGTGTGCCGGCCTTCCGCCTTGCGGTGAACCTGGCGGCCAGCGATCTGCAATCGGAGCAGACACCCAGGCTGCTGGGCGAGATGCTGCAGAACATCGGCCCGGGCTGTGGCCAGTTCGTGGTGGAGGCAACGGAGCGCGCGCTGCTGGAAGAGACCAGTGCATTGAGCGTGCTCGACGCGATCCGCGCACTGGGCATCGAACTGGCCATCGACGATTTCGGCACCGGCTATTCCAGCCTGGCCTACCTGGCCACCTATCCGTTCGACATCCTCAAGGTGGACAAAAGCTTCACCTCCACCGCCTGCACCCAGGCGGTGACCAGCCAGGTAGCCGAGCACATTCTCGACCTTGCCCATACCCTGGGCATGCAGACCTTGGCCGAAGGTATTGAAACCACGCAGCAGGCCGACTTCTTCCGCTGTCGAGGGGTGTTGTATGGCCAGGGCTATCTGTTCGGCCGGCCGATGAGCGCCGAGGAGCTCTTCCAGTTTGTGGCTGCCGACACCCGTGCGTATCAACCTGCGCTGCACGGGCAGCGGCCGTGCGTTGGGCGCACGCAATCGGCATTGGACTAGCGTGTCGCCGGATAGGGATGGCAACTGATCAACCTGTGCTCGACCTGCTTGAGCACGTAGGCGCTGTAGCGGGAACGCATCAGCGACCCGGCATCCGCTGCGACCTGGCCGGCGTGGTAGCGGCCACAGGGGAAGGTGCGCGATGCCCGCGCCCTTCCGTCGCCGCGCCGCACCGTTCCAAGCGATACGCCGCTGCACTGAGCGTATGCTGTCGCGCCCTGCGCCGGAGTTGCCATGCTGGAATTGATTCCCCCCGAACTGCCCTGGCTGCTGGTCATCGCCTTCATCGCGGGGCTGGTGGATGCGGCGGTCGGCGGTGGTGGTCTGATCCAGCTGCCGGGTTTGTTCACTGCCCTGCCGCAGCAGACACCAGCGGCCCTGCTCGGCACCAACAAGTTCAGTTCGGTGTTCGGTACCGGCGCCTCGGCGCTGCGCTATGCGCGCGCGGTGCGCTTCCCATGGCGGCCGGTGTTGTTGGCAGCGGCAGCCGCGTTTGCGTTCTCTTTCCTCGGTGCCACCGCGGTGACGCTGCTGTCCAAGGAGGCGGTACGGCCATTGGTGCTGACCCTGCTGATCGTGATGCTGGGCTATACCCTGGCCAAGAAGGACTTCGGTGCGCTGCACCGGCCACGCGAGGTTGGCCGCCGTGAGTTGCTGATCGCGCTGGCGATGGGCGGGGTGATCGGTTTCTACGATGGCTTCTTCGGGCCGGGCACCGGCAGCTTCCTGATCTTCCTGTTCGTGCGCTTCTTCGGACTGGACTTCCTGCGCGCCTCGGCGGCCTCCAAAGTGGTCAATCTGGCGACCAATGTGGCGGCATTGTCCTTCTTCGTGCCCAGCGGCAATGTGCTGCTGGCCCTGGCGGTACCGATGGCGGCGGCCAACGTGCTGGGCGCGGTGACCGGCACCCGGCTTGCCCTGCGCGGCGGAACCCCATTGATTCGCAAGCTTTTTTTGGTGCTGGTGGTGGTGCTGATCGCACGCATGGCCTGGGATACCTTCCGCCCGGCGTGAAACCCACCTGCACATAGCTAAATCTTCATCACTGGAAATTCTTGACGCACATCACATAGTGGCGCAGCTAGAAGCCAACCCAAGGATGGCGCCACCCATGAAGAATCGCTACCGAATCGCCGCACTGCTGCTGCTCGCCGCCGCGATACTCGCCTGTGTGCCGGTGCTGTACTCGCTGCACCAGGCGCGCAAACAGGCCATTCGCGAGAAATACGTGTTGCTCGATGACGTATCGACCAGCATCAGCCGCGAGGTGGCCGGCACCATCGATGTGATCGAGCGCTTGCGTGCGGAAATGCGCAGCAGCGGCGATGCCCCCTGCAGCCCGGCCGGGCTGCTGCGCATGCAGCGCTTCGGCATCAGCTCGCACATCGTCAAAAGTACGCTGTACCTGCAGGACGGCAAGGTCGCCTGCTCCTCCGGCGGCGCGCTGATGCAGCAGATCGTGCTGCCGCCAGGTCCGTTGCGTGCACCGGATGGCGTGCAGGTCTACACCCACGTACAGGTGCCTGGTCTGCCGGGGCGTGAGTTCGTGGTGCTGGACAAGGGCGGCTATGCATTGCTGGTCTACCCCGACGGGCTGATTACCCCGTTCGCCCGCCCTGATCTTTCACTGGCGCTGTTCAACAGCATGGATGGCCGCTATGTGGCGCGTCAGGGCACGCTGCTGCAACGCTGGGCCACCGCCGCCGTCGACAAGGACAACGACGGCCACTTCACCGACGAGGAGGCTGGCTATCTGGTGGTGCGGCGGGTACTGCGTCCTGGCGGTACTGGCGTGATCGTGGCCACACCATTGGCCGCGGTCGATGCGCGCATGGAGCAGTTCGCACACTGGTTCATACCGCTGGGCATCATTGCCGGACTGGCAGTGCTGGGCATGGCGCTGGTGATGATCCGCCGCCAATGGTCGACCCGCGCCGAGTTGCTGCGGGCGATCAACAAGGGGCATTTTTTTCTGATGTACCAACCGGTGTTCAGCCTGCAGGACGATACCTGCATCGGTGCCGAGGCGCTGCTGCGTTGGCAGCATGAGGACGGCACCGTGGTGCCACCGGACCGCTTCATCCCGTTTGCCGAGGATGCCGGGCTGATCCAACTGGTTACCCGGCGCGTGCTGGAATTGGTGGTCAAGGACCTGAGCAGCTTTTTCCGCCAATACCCGCGCTTCCGCTTGGGCGTGAATCTGTCACCGCGTGACCTGCAATCGATGGAGACCCCGCAGCTGCTGGCGGAGATGCAGCGTGCACTCGGCGCTGGCAATGGTCGGTTCGTGGTGGAAGCCACCGAACGCGGCCTGCTCGAGGAAGCCAGCGCGCAGGACGTGGTGGCGGCGATCCACGCGATGGGCATCGAAATCGCCATCGATGACTTCGGCACCGGCTATTCCAGCCTCGCCTACCTGACCACCTATCCGTTCGACATCCTCAAGGTGGACAAGAGTTTCACCTCCACCGCCTGCACCGAAGCGGTGACCAGCCAGGTCGCGACCCACATCATCGAGCTGGCACGCAGCCTGGGCATGCAGACCCTGGTGGAAGGAATCGAGACCCAGGAACAAGCCGATTTCTTCCGCAGCAAGGGCGTGCTCTACGGGCAGGGCTATTTCTTCGGCCGACCGATGCGGGCAGAGGACCTGAGTGTGTTCGTGCCATTGCATACGCATCCTGGGCAACATGCAGCGCTGTAGTCAGCCACGAACAACAAGCCTGCCACCACCCCGGATTGATCCCACGCAATGCGCCTGCAAGGCAAACGCGGGAGCCTATCCACATGCGGAATGACCGCAGCCGTGGAAACGCCCCATGCAACACGATTTTGCCGGCCGCATTGCGCTGGTTACCGGTGCCGCCTCCGGAATTGGCGAGGCGGTGGTACGGCAATTGGCCGCGCGCGGCGCGCAGGTATTGGCCGCCGATATCGATGGCGATGCCGCCACCGCCGTGGCCATGTCGCTGGGCGAACGGGTACAGCCGCTACAAGTGGATGTCAGCGATCCGGATGCGGTGCGGCTGATGGTCGACGTCTGCTGCGAACGCTTCGGCGGCCTGCACCTGGCGGTGAACAATGCCGGTATCGGCGGTGCCAGCCTGCAGACCGCCGACTATCCATTGGAAGAATGGCACCGCGTGCTCGGGGTCAACCTGCATGGCGTGTTCTATTCGATGAAGTACGAAATCCCAGCGATTCTGGCCAGCGGCGGCGGCGCAGTGGTCAACATGGCCTCGATCCTCGGGAGCAATGGCTGGGCCGGCGCGGCGGCCTATGTGGCGGCCAAGCACGCATTGGTCGGCATGACCAAGAGCGCTGCACTGGAATACTCCGCGCGCGGGCTGCGGATCAACGCGGTGGGCCCTGGCTTCATCGATACACCGCTGCTGCAGAGCATGGACGACCGCGCCTACGCCGGGCTGGTGGCGCTGCATCCGGCCGGGCGGCTGGGGACGGCGGAGGAAGTGGCGGCGTTGACCTGCTTCCTGTTGTCGGACAAAGCGTCGTTCATTACCGGGAGCTACCACTTGGTCGACGGTGGCTATTCAGCTCAATGATGTGATGTAACTGCCGTTTCACTGCGCGAATTCAGGTTCGCGTTGACACGCTGCCGCTTGTCTGCTCCTAACGAATTGCTTACAAATCGGCTACGCCCGTCATGGTGGCGGGCACGTAGTCCGGCAATCACCAGGAGCATTCCGATGACGTTGTTACCGCTACGCCCGCGCCGCCTCAGCTGCGCTGTCCGCCTATCGCTGTTGTGCCTGCTGCCCAGCGCGGCCTTCGCGCAACAGGCACCAGACAGCACGCCCAAGACCCTGGACAGCATTCAAGTCACGGGTACCCGCATCAAGAAAGCCGAGCTGGAAACCCAGGTTCCGGTCCAGGTACTTACCCGCGAAGCCATTGAACGTACCGGTTACAGCTCGATCGCCGATGTGGTGCAGCACCTCACCGCCAGCGGCGCATCGCTGAGCACCAAGCTCAACTCCAGCGGCAACTTCGGCTTTCCACCTGATGGCGGCGGCGTCGGCGCCGGCGCAGCAACGGTCGATCTGCGTCACCTCGGGGCCAAGCGCGTCCTGGTGCTGGTGGACGGCATTCGCTGGGTCAATGAATCCTCCGGCTCGGGCGTAGGTTCGTCGGTGGACTTGAACACCATTCCGCTGACGATCGTGGAGCGCATCGAAGTACTGGAAGACGGCGCGTCCTCGCTCTACGGTTCCGATGCAATTGCCGGCGTGGTCAACATCATCACCAAGAAAGGCGCCGAAGGCGGCCATGTCGACGTGCAGTACGGCGACTACAACCTCAAGGGCGGCGGCACCAGCAGCGTCGACCTGAGTTTTGGTGGCAGCAGCGATCGTGCGCAATGGATAGTCGGCGCGTCGTGGTTCAAGCAGAAAGAGATCAGTTCATCCGAATACCTGTGGGCGCGCGAACCGGTCCCCGGCACCGGCCTGGCCAACGGCAGCTCGGCCACACCGCAGGGCCGGCTGGTGTTTGCCGACCCCAGTGGCAATACCTACAACATCACCTCCAATACCGGTGTCACCAAGCCGGTGTTCGATCCCAGCCAAACCGGCTGTACCCGCACCGACGACTACCATTGCTTCGCCAGGGCGGACCGCTTCAACTTCGCGCCCTACAACCTGCTGTTGACCCCGAACGAACGCAAATCGGTATTCGGCCAGGTACGTTTCGAATTCACCCCGAACGTCAGTGGTTGGTTCCGCGGCCTCTACAGCGAGCGCGAATCCGCCAACCAGGCCGCGCCAGAGCCGTTCTTCCTCGGCACCGATGCCGGCGTCTACAACGACTGGGCCGAAACCAAGCTGGTGATCTCGGCCAACAACCCGTACAACCCGTTCGGCTTCGACCTGACCACGATGGGCGCCAATCCCAACCTGTTCCTGTTGGGCCGACGACCTGTCGAAGGTGGTCCGCGCCGCTACGAGCAGGATGTGAAGACCTGGTACGCCGCGGGCGGCCTGGATGGTGTGTTCGAGGTCAACCAACGCACCTGGAACTGGGACGTCAACGTGATGTCCAGCGAAAGCAAGGCGACCCAGACCAATACCGGCAGCTACAACATCAAGCACATCAACCAGGCGCTGGGCGATCCGGCGGCGTGTGCGGCCATCGCCGGTTGCGTGCCACTGAACCTGTTTGGCGGCCCCGGCACCATCACCCCGCAGATGCTGGCGTGGATCTCGCCGATCGTGCGTGACCGCAGCAAGAACACGCTGTCGCTGGGCTCGGCCAACATCACCGGCGAATTGTTCGACATCTGGGCCGGGCCGGTGTCCTTCGCCGCCGGTGCCGAATGGCGACGCTACAAGGGCGAGTACCATCCCGACCCGATCACCATCGCCGGTGAGTACAACGGCGTGCCGTCCGGCGTGACCATCGGCAGTTACTCGGTGAAGGAAGCCTACGTCGAGTTCGATGTGCCGCTGGCGCGCGAAGGTTTCTGGGGCAAGAGCCTGGACCTGAGCATTGCCGGCCGCTACTCGGACTACTCCACCTTCGGCGGCACCAACACCGGCAAGATCGGCCTGCGCTGGCAGCCGGCCGATGAACTGTTGCTGCGCATGTCGTTCGCACAGGGCTTCCGTGCACCGTCGATCGGCGAGTTGTACGGCACGCTGAGCCGGTTCGACGCCACCATCGTCGACCCCTGCAACAACGCCGCATCCACCACCCCCAAGTGCGTTGCCGATGGCGTACCGCCGGGCTATGAACAGGCCAATCCGCAGATCTCGGTGGTGACCTCCGGCAACCGCGACCTGCAGCCGGAAGAGAGCCGCTCGTTCATGGCCGGTGCGGTGTGGAGCCCAAGCTGGGCCGAAGACAGCAGCTGGGCCAGCAAGCTCGACCTGGGTCTGACCTTCTACCGCCACACCATCGACAAGGCGATCCAGGCACCGGATGCGCAGGCCATCATGGACCGCTGCATCGACACCCGCGATGCCGTTGCCTGTGCCAGCTATACCCGCAACGACCGTGGCCAGATCGTGCGCTTCGAGGACATCCTCGCCAACCTCGGCACCATCAACACCAGCGGCTGGGATTTCAACGCGCACTGGCTGTTGCCGGAAACCGGTTGGGGCCAGCTCGGTTTCGACTGGAAGGCAACCTGGGTGACCCGCTATGAGCTGGTCAACGAGTCCGGTCAGCCAGAGCCGAAGGGCCCGGGCATCGAAGTCAGTGACAGCTCGATCCCGGAATGGAGCTCGACCTTGAGCACCAACTGGGACTTCCGCAACTGGAACGTGAACTGGACGATGCGCTACATCGACCGGCTGCGTGAAAGCTGTGCCGGTGCCAATGGCTTTGCAATCTGCACCGACAGCGTTGCCGATCAGCACTGGCTGGGCGCAACCACCTATCACGACGCGCAGATCAGCTGGCGTACCGATGCGTGGATGAAGGGTGTAAAGGTGAGCGTTGGTGTCAACAACGTGTTCGACAAGAACCCACCGATCTGCCTGAGCTGCACGCTCAATGGCTATGACCCGGGAACCTACGACCTGCCCGGCCGCTACACCTACGCCAAGCTCAGCATGGATTTCTGAGTTGGAGAACGACCAAGGGAGCCGTGAGGCTCCCTTGGTTTCATGATTGTTCTTGTGGGAGTGGTGTAAACCGCGAAGCTTGCGCTGCCCGAAGCCGCGCAAGCAATGCAATTGCAGACCAAGTTGCAATTGCGAGGCCATGAGCTTCGCGGTTTACACCGCTCCCACAAAAGCATGGGAAAAGCTGCGAGTTCTCAGCGCAGGAACGCGCCCGCGAGCGCCATCAACAGCAGTACCAGCACCGGCAGCATCGACAGGCCGAAGCCCAGTCCGCGGCTGGACGGGTTGTCGACGTAAGCGCGCCAGTAGATGAAGCGGCCAATCAGATATACCGCGCCGATACCTGCCACCCATTCGGCAGGCCAGAAGCGTGCGGCGATCAGCATGGATGGCAGCAGCGCGACCATCAGCTCCAGGGTGTTCATCTGCACGCGGTAGGCGCGCTCAAAGCCTTCGTGGCCGGTAACGGCGGGTGCTTTGACGCCGTAGCGGCCACG
Organism: Stenotrophomonas sp. STEN022; assembly: GCF_056760155.1. NCBI lineage: Bacteria > Pseudomonadati > Pseudomonadota > Gammaproteobacteria > Lysobacterales > Lysobacteraceae > Stenotrophomonas > Stenotrophomonas sp. STEN022. Next base: position 30,401 of record NZ_JBRREG010000036.1, on the reverse strand, counting down.
CGCGCGGCCGACCAACACAATGAAGTACAGGTATTGCAGCACCACCAGGGCGGTGACGATTTCCACGTAATGCATGCTGATCTCCGTTGCGCGTGTAGTGGTTTAGGAAGGGTAACAAGCGCAGCGATGGCTTTGCTCTGGCTGTGCTCCCTCCCTTTGGCCGAAGGCCAAGGGGAGGGTTGGGGAGGGGTGCTTTGGCTCTTGCCTCACGCCACAAGCAACGTCAAAAGCGCCCCCCTTCCGCCCTCCGGGCACCTTCCCCCGCAAGCGGGAGAAGGGAAAGCCGGGTCTCCCCCTAGCTATCAGGCCGGAATATTCTTCTTGGTCGAAGCCTTCTTCGCAGCTTTTTTCACCGCTGGCTTGGTTTCCACTTCCGCCACAGCTTCAACAACCGACACTTCAACCTCAGCTTCAACAGCGTCAGTGGAGGCAGCCGATGCTTCAACAGCAACCGGCACATCCACCACGTCCTCCGCACTGGCCTGCGCCATCGCACCGCGCGCACGCGCCGGCAGCTTCAGGCGATTGCCTTCGTCGTCGTACTCGATCAGCAGCACGCCCGAATCGTGACGGCCGCTGATTTCGACGAAGCAGGCGCCGCCGATGAACGGCTCCAGCGTCATCACCGACTTCAGCGGGGTGGCCACCACCATCTGGAAACCGAAGTTCTCGAAGATGTTCATCGCCAAGGCGGTGAATTCGTTATCGGCCTTGTCGAAGGCTTCGTCCAATACCACCGCGGCATAGCGCGGCAGTTCGCCGTCTTCGCCGCCGAGCTGGTAGCGCAACGCGGCGGCAAGACAGGTAGTCGCCAGCTTCTGCCGCTGGCCACCGGACTTGCCGGCGCCGCTGCGGTAGATTTCCACCTGCTCGCGGGTATCCGCATCCAGCTCGACGCCGATGAACTCCACGTGCAGGCGCACGTCCAGCACCTGCTCGCGCCAGCGACGCAGCTCCGGTTCCTGCGCGCCGAGACGGCGCACCAGCTCGCGCAGCACGTTGAACTGCGACTCGGCCAGTGAGCGGTCTTCAGTCTGCTGGTGGGTCAGCACCGCACGCAGTTGCAACTGGAAATCCTGCACCTCCGGCAGACGCCGGTCGTGCACGTCGATGGCCAGCACGGTGCCGCGGTTGAAGGCGACCTGTTCCAGCGAGGCGTTGACCTCGTCCATGCGCTGCTTGATCGCCTTGTGCGCTTCGGCGGTATGCCGCTGCAGGGCCAGCAGGTTGTTCTTGCTCTGGGTCTGCAGCAACTCGAAGAAGCGGCCTTCGTGACGCGGCAGGCCATCACTTTCCAAGCGGGTCAAACGCGCAAGGAAATCGTCGGCGCTGCTCAGCGACACGGTGAAGTCGCCGGAGTCTTCCGGCCACTGCTGGGTGTACTTGCGGAAGCAGTCCAGCAAATGCTGGGTCAGCTTGGCATCACGGCCCTGGCTGCTGCCCAACTCTTCGGCCAGACCACGCTCGATCACGCGGAAGTGGCTTTCCAGGCTTTCCAGGTTCAAGCCCGGCAGGATGTTCAGGCGCTCTTCCAGACCTTCGCGCTGCAGCTCGGTCAGCGGCGCGCTGGCGACGCGCGCCTGGCCGTTGTCACGCAGCTGCTCCAGCCGTGCGCGCTCACGCGAGAACTGACCGCGTTCCAGCCGCACGTCTTCATAGGTACGCTTGCCCTGATCACGCAGGCCGCGGGTCAATTCAATCTGCTGACCGATGCGCGCCAAGGCGGTGTCGCCTTCGCGCAGGTCGACCAACTGCTCGTCGATATCACTCAACCGCTGCAGGCGCGGGCCGACATCGATTTCGTCCCAGTCGCGCTCGATCAGCGAGTGCGCGGCCAGCTGCTTTTCCTGCCCGCTTTCGCGCTGCTTGCGCAGCATTGCCACGTCGGCCTCGCTGCGGGCGATGCGCTGGGCAAGCTCCTGCCCTTCGCGTTCGAACACGCGACGCTTGTCGCGGTTGTCATGGCCAAGCATCCAGCGCTTGCGATCGTTGACCGCATGCCGGTCATCCTTCTCGTAGCGGTCGCCCGGGTGCTTGATCTGGCCTTCGCGGGTGATCGCGCGGTCTTCGTTGCGCAGCTGGCCGGCATTTTCCACGCAGGTGTAATCAAAACGACGCTGCAGCTCGTTGTAGACCCAATCGCCGTAGGGATGATCGCGCAACTGAAGCTTGTGGATCAGCGAACGCTTCTCCGGCTCACGTGCGTGCAGCAGTTCATTGTCACGGATGCGGAAGTAGACCAACTTGGTGCCCAGGTGGGTACGGTTGGCCCACTCGGCGACCTGCTGGTGATTCTTCTCGTCGACTAGCAGCGATTGCGCGAAGCCGTGCAGCACGCGCTCGATCGCACCGCGCCAACCGATCTGGTCCTCGCGCACCTGGATCAACTCGCCAACGAAGGGCAACGCGGACTCGGACAGGCCGGTGTCGTCGCACAGACGTGCGCGCATCTGCTGCAGTGGTGCCGGGATCGAGCTCGGTGCAGCCTTCAGCGACTCCAGTTCCACCCGCAGAGCGGCAAAACGCTTTTCATCATCGCGGCGCTCGGCCATGCGCTCGGCGATAGCGTCGTCCACGGTGCCGGCACCGGACTTGGTGCCATCGATCAAGGCACGCGCCTGCTCCACCTGTTCGGAGAAGCCGCTGGCGGTTTCCGCCAGCACCATGCCGAGCTGACGGCAAGCGCCTTCCAACTGCTTGCGGCGGCGGCTGCGTTCTTCGACTTCGCGCTCGATGCGGATCCGCTCGCGCTCGAGCTCGTCGATGCGCTCACCGCCCTGCTCGCGCTGCTGGCGTTCCAGTTCGACCAGCTTCTGTTCGTGGTTGTCCAGCGACTGCCGCCGCTGCCCTTCCTCGCCCATCAGGCCGCGGTCGAGCATCTCCACTTCCTTCAGGCGCTCGTTGACCAGCTCCAGGCGCTTTTCCTCGCGGAAACCGTCGATGCCGATCTGCAGGTCGCGCAGCGTCGCCACGCCCTTGCGCAGCGTCATCAGGTCCTGGTGGAAATCACGCGCCGGGGTCAGCGTCTCGACCTGGCGGCGCGCGGTGACCACGGCGTGGTGGGCGCCATCAAGTTCGGCGAAGTCATCGACCAGGCGGTCGGCAGCTTCGAAGGTGCGCGGCTCTTCCAGCATGAAGCCACGCAGGAAGCCATTGAGGTCGCCAAGGTTCTTGGCCGACTGGGTCTTGTGCAGCAGACGCAGCGCCATGTCGTTGCCGATGCCGAGCAGGTGTCGGAAGCGCTCGGCATAACCGGTGAAGCTGTCGAAGTGGCCGACGTCTTCGCCCAGGCGACCGCGCAGCTTGCGCAGGTCCAGGTCGAAGCCTTCCATCTCGGTGGCCAGGTCGAAGCGACGCGGGATCACCATGTAATGCTTGCGCACGTCATTGGCCGAGGTGCCGGCACCGGCAATCCAGAACAGCCGCACGATCGACACCGCGTCGCCGCGGGCGTTGTGGTATTCCAGCGCCAATGCGCTCCAGGTAGCGCCCTTGCGCAGGTACTGGGTGGCGATTTCGCCGGACTCGCTGTCCTGCTGGTCGGCCCAGGCGCCACGCACATACGACACCAGCGAGCGGTCGCGGCCCGAACGCTCGGCTTCGCGCGCGGCGGCGTTGAAGTCAACGATGCTCGGCGGCGTCAGCAATGCGCTCATGCCATCGAGCAGGGTGGACTTGCCCGAGCCGGAGCGGCCGACGAACAGGAAGCCACGCTCGGCGATCGGTACTTCGGTCAGACCGGAGAACGTACCCCAGTTGAGCACCTGCAGACGGCGCATGCGGAACTGGCTCGCGCGGGCATCGCTGGCCGGGTCGTTGAACAACGCGGCATTGGGAAGCAGGGTGTGGGACGTGGTTTCCATACGGCTCATCCTTCAGCCGCCACGCAAGGCGCGGCGGTGGTCATTCTGGTCAGCGTGGCGTGGGTGCCAGGCATCATTCGGCGGCAGCGCCGTTGTTGTCTTCATCGTCGGCAACCGCATCAGCGACGGCATCGCCGTCGCGCAACTGGCGGTAAGCCTCGACCAGCACCTGCACGTCCTCGGCCGAGAACAGCAGCTTCAGCGCCGGCGACACTTCGTAGCGGTCCTCGCTGCCGCGCAGCTTGGACAGCAGCTGGTTCTCGCGCATCTTGGCGATGGCAGCAGTGACCCGCTTGCCGTAGCCAGCCTGGTCGGTGGAGACATTCTTCTGGTAGATGCTCATCGCTTCCACCAGCTGGAACTCGGCCACCACCGCGCGTTCGCCGCGGGTATCGGCCTCGGCCAGCTGCTGGCGCAGGAACAGCAGCAGCACCGACTCGATGAAGGTCAGTGGTGCAGCGCGCAGCAGGTTGGGCGAATCGAGTTCGGCGGTATCGAACTGGCGGGTGAAGGCAACGCCGCCATCACGGTCCAGCACCAGCTCCAGGAACAGCTCGCACAGCAGGCTTCGTACTTCGTCTTCATTGCGCAGCAGTGCCGCCCATTGCGCCGGCTGGCGCTGGGCGTCGACGCTGGGGCCGGCCAGCAGCAGGCACAGCGCGCGGCGTGCATCGACCGGCAGGCGGCCGCTGTCGCCGACGAACAGGGCGCCACCGCTCAAGGTGGGTGCCGGCGCGACGGGCGCGCTGGTGACTTCGCTATCGGTTTCGGTCTCAGACCAGTTCATCGCGTCTTTCCTTGAGGAACCAGATCAGCGGCACGCGGGCGCGTCGCACCACGCCGTCACCACCGGTCCATTCCACGGTTTCGAGTTGGTCGGTCATCACCTTGCCATGGCGGGTGCCGATGGAGAGATAGCCGATCACGCTGCCAAGGCCCTGCCGCGCCGGCCGCTCGCGCAATACCTGCGAGATGCTCAGGCGCGGGCGCGAACCCAGCAGCATGAAGAGATTGTCTTTCAGCGTGCGCACGTCGATTTCCGACTGCGCGACCAGATCACCAACGCTGTCGAGGGTGATCTCGGCCGCCTCGGCGTAATAGATGGAGGTGTCGACCTGGTGCGTGCGCGGGTCGTGCAGGCGCCACTGGCCGATCGAGCGCACGCGCGCCGAGGACAGCGGCAGCACGAAGCCGGTGGGCGCGGTCGGCCGCACTTCGTCGCGCAGTTGCAGGGCCTGGCCCTGCGCCTGCTTGAGCAGCTGGTTGAGGCGGCGCTGTTCCAGGTAGCCACGGCTCTGCACGAAGCCACGCAGGCTGCGGGCGAAATGCTGCATCACCTCGTGCACCTGGCCGCCGCGCTCCAGCAGGGTGCTGGTGAAGTTGCGCAGGAAATTGCGCTCGTTGCGGTCCAGCTTGCGGGTGAAGCCACGGTTGAGCACGGTGTCCAGCGCAGCGTCGAGTTCGCCACTGCGGCGCGGATCATTGAGCAGGTCCCAGAACGCCTGGAAGCTGCGCCCGGCATCGGATTCACCAATCACATCGACGCCGTTGAACAGGCGGTCGAGCACATCACCGCGTGCGCCTTCGTCGTCGATGATGCGTTCGCGGAAACGGCGGTTGAGTTGTTCGAAGTCATCGCGCACGCGGCGGAAGTCCTCGGCCAGGTCATCGGCCAGGCGGATCACGTCGCGGGTGCGTTCCAGCGCGCGCTTGCCATCCAGCGCGCTGACCTTGCCGGTGGACACCTGCGCGATCTCGGCATCGATGCGGTCACGCTCGGCCTTCAGCGCGGCCAGGCGTGCTTCCGGATCGGCCTCGGTCTGCTGGGCCAGCTGCGAGATCTGCTGCATCACCATGGCCAAGCGGCTTTCGGTGGCCAGGCTGGCGTTGTGCTCGATGCCGGCGATGAAGCGGATCGCCTGCACGGCGTGCCGTGAAAGTTCGTATTCCTCTTCGCTCGCGCCTTCAGGCAGGCGCCGCACCAGCCAGCCCTGGGCCAGCCAGTAGGCGATGTAAGCCGGCGCGGTACGCGGCAACTCGACCTCGAGCTCCTCGCCATTGAGCGTGTCCAGCTGCTGCTGCAGGCGCTCGGCGAGGATGGAGCCGGGGATACGACGGTCGGCTTCCAGCAGCAGGCCCTGCAACAGGCCCACCAGCACCGGCGCACGGTCGGAGGCCAGCAGTTTCCATAGCGGCTGCTCGCGCAGACGCTGGTAGCCGGCGATACGTTGGCGGTACTTCATCGAGCGCGTGCGATCCCTGGGCTCAGCGTCGGGCGTGGCCGACTTCGATGAAACGCAGGAACTCGGCGCGGGTGCGCGCGTCGTCATGGAAGGTGCCGCGCATGCGCGAGGTGACCATGCTGACACCACGCTTGTGGATGCCGCGGGTGGTCATGCACTCGTGTGCGCCTTCCACCACGATGCCCACGCCCATCGGCTGCAGCACGTCCTGGATGACGTCGGCGATCTGCGCGGTCATCTTCTCCTGCACCTGGAAGCGCCGCGCATAGGCCTCGACCACGCGCGCCAGCTTGGAGATGCCGACCACGCGGCCATTGGGGATGTAGCCGACATGGACGCGGCCGATGATCGGCGCCATGTGGTGCTCGCAGTGGCTTTCGTACTCGATGTCACGCAGCACGATCATTTCGTCGTAACCGGCCACTTCTTCGAAGGTACGGGCCAGGTACTCGCGCGGGTCGTCGTTATAGCCCTTGAACCAGTCGCCATAGGCCTCGGCTACCCGCCGCGGGGTGTCGAGCAGGCCTTCGCGGGAGGGATCTTCACCGGCCCAGCGCAGCAGGGTGCGCACGGCGTCTTCGGCCTGGGCTTGGGTGACGGACGGGTTCTTGGGATCGGCCATTACAGAACTGCGCTTGGATTACGGGGTAGACATGCTACCAGCCGGGGGTGAAGTGGGGATGGAGAGTCCCTTAATCGCGATGTACGCCCTCCCCAGGAAATTCATAAGGCTTTGTTTTTGATGAATTTTATGAACAAGCGCGGCCGGCCCAGGAACGACTCTATCTGGATGCCCAGGCAAGCGCGTCGGTGATGGGGCCGTACACGATTTGCCGCAGCAGACGCGCCTCGCCCGGATCTACCTGTTGGGAGATGCCCTGCTCATAGGCCTGCAGCAGTGCCTGCGCTTCCCGCCACAGCTCCTTGGCCAGACGCTCCAGCTCCCGCAGGGTCAGCGCTGCAGGAACCCCGATGCTTTGGCCAAAAGCACCGATCTCCGCCTTGGTGACATCGGCAAAGCGCGTGGCACTGCCCATCGGGAAGACCAGCGTTCCCGTGCCCCAGTCGGGCGCCCGATAGACCGCAGTGCTGAGCAGATCGTAATGCGGCGCCAGCTCCCAGCCCTTCTCGCCCCACAGGAAGCTGAGATTCTTCAGATGGGCGTCGGCATTGCCAATAAAGAAGTTGAACAGCTGCCAGCGCAGCAGTGCCAAGCGTGTAGCTGCCGGTGTTCGGGTGATATCCAACAGCTGCCGCAGGGCGGTGCTGTTGGCTTGTTGATACTTGAACACCGCGTCCAGCGAGAGCAACTGGCACCCATCCAACGCATAACGGCGTCGAACCTGCAGTCCCTCGCCCTCACGGTCGAAGCGACGCACCAGATAGACCGGCTCCGGCACCCGCCGCACCTGCACCTCCGGTACCGGCAAGCCACACGCGGCCGCCAGGCGCATGCAGAACCATTCATTGACCACGCTGTGCGGGTAGTCATCCACCTGCTCGTGGTCTGGCTTGAGGATGTGGGTAGAAGCGGCCTGCCCGATCGGCTCCCACAGCTGGCCTTGCTCCAACACCACGGCCAACTTGTGTTGCGCACCGGCCAGCGACATGCGCTTTGGCGCGCCATGCGACAGCGGCTGCCTTGGCAGCGCCTGGATACGTGCCGAGAGCTCGGCATCGGGCAGGGGCCGCAACTCGGGAGGCGGCAACTGCTGTCCGGGCGACAACAAGGTCAATGCGCCTGCCGACTCCGGACCAAAACGCTGCAGCAGGCCGAATGCGTCGGCCGCATTGATGCCGGCATCGGCGGCGACCAACTGGCGCCCGCCCTCTTCCGGCAGCAGATTGTCGAAGAACCACTGCACGGGACGCTGGCTGCCACCGTCCGTGATCTCGCCCGCATCGCGCGGCAAGGCCGGCGACAGGTCAAAGCCGTTGTCACGCCAGACCGGATCGTAGTGCAACGCCCACAGGTTGCCCTGCTCGTACAGCTCACCGATGCGCCGTTGTTCCAGCCACACATCAAGCTGGCGCGGCTCGACCTCGATCGCCATCAGCCACGCTCCGGCGGCGGCAGGTCCACAGGCAGGTCAAGCTGCACACGAATGCCCAGCTGCCGCAGCAATTCGAATACACGGCCAATCTGCACGGTGTCCTTGCCCCGCTCCACATTGCCCAGGACCACGTGGCTGGTGCCCGCCATTGCTGCCAGATCATCCTGACGCAGGCCTTGCGCCTTGCGTACAGCGCGGACGTACTGGCCGATGTCTGACGCTTGGTCGATCTGCACCTTCATGGCTGGCCCTTTAAATATAACGCACACTTTAGATTGCTCTATAAAAACGCATAGCTCAAGCGAAATCTAACGTAAACGTTAGAAATATCGCTTACGGGTCGCCCTAACATCAAAATCTAAAGCGCACTTTATAAATTAATGAAAAAGGATCAACCGCGTCCAAAAACTAAAGCAGGCCTTATTTCCTGCCTATAGCAGCCTGGGTATCGCGCCCCAGAGCCTGCAAAAGGCTCGGCGCACGCGGGCTGGCGATGTCGGCAACCCGCCAGCTGCTGCCCTGGCGCTGCAGGGTCAACTGCAGCTGCAGGGGGTGCTGCGGGTCGTCGAGCCGGGTGCTGGCACGCAGCTGGCTGTCGGCCACTGGTTGGATATCGAAGCTGAGCTGGCGCAGGTCCTGCGCGGTGTCCTGGCAGTCACAAAGCGGATCTCCGTCCAGATAGCCGACTTCGCCGGCGTATGCGTCGCTATTGGCCTGCATCGCGGCGATCAGGGCCGGCGTGTAGACCTCCTCGTCGGGCAGGATGGCGTCCAGTCCGGCATCCGGGTGGTAGCCGGCGTAGATGTGGCTGAGGAAGCTGCGGGCGTTGCTGATGTCTTGGGCGCTGGTGCCGGCCGTGGCCTGGGCAGGCTCGGGTGTGGCAGTGGCAGGTGCCTCCTTGTTGCAGCCGGTCAGGGCCAGGAGCAGCAGTGCTGTGGGTGCCAAGGTTTTCATGGGCGTCCTTGCGTGTTCGTTTGTCGGGTCTTTTTAGGCGGGACTGTTGGGGAAAGCAAAGGCTTTGAAGCACCCCTCCCCTTCGCCTACGGCGAAAGGGAGGGAGACAAGTGCTCTGCCCCCTCCCTTTGGCGCAGCCAAGGGGGTGAAGAAGGCCTGCTTGCGCGCCATTGGCGCGCGGCCTGATGAACGACCGAAGGCTGCGCCTTCGGGCCGGACGGGTTGGGGAGGGGTGCTTCCTGCGCGGACTGGCCGCTCCTCATTTGCCTGCGGCTTACAGAGAAGGAGACAGCCGCTGCGCCAGCCCTGACCAGCGGCTGGCATGGCGGGCCAGCGCGGCTTCGATGACCTCGGCGCTGCCGGCCAGATGCAGGCCGTTGCGGGCGCGGGTGATGCCTGTATAGAGCAGCTCGCGGCTGAGCACGCGGTTGTCGCGGCGGGGCAGCTGCAGCCAGACCTGGTCGAACTCCGAGCCCTGTGCCTTGTGCACGGTCATCGCGAAGGCGCTTTCGTGCAGCGGCAGCGCCGCCGGGTGGAAGGCACGCGGGTTGGCCGGATCATCGCCGGGGAACCAGGCGCTGGTGCTGCGGCCATCACCATCACGCAGGCAGATGCCAACGTCGCCGTTGAACAGGCGGTGGCGGTAGCTGTTCTCGCCAATGATCAGCAGGCGGCCGTGGAACCAGCCCGGGCCCAGCGCGCGGCCACGTGTGCCGGCCAGCAGTTCTTCGATGCGGGCGTTGAGTCCGCGCGCGCCTTGCGGGCCTTCGCGTACGGCGGTGAGCAGGCGCATGCGCCCGGCCAGGGCCAGCGCGTCGGCCGGCGCGGGCGCATCGGCCAGCGCCTGCCAGTACTGCTGCAGCGGCTCGCGCCAGGCCTGCAGTGGATCGATATCGCCTTCGTGGAACTGCACGCCGGTCAGTTCAGCGTCGCGCAGCAGTTGCAGCGTCTGCACTGCGTCGCCATCGCGCATGGCGCTGGCCAGTGGTGCCAACTGCAGGGCTTCACTCTGGCGGTAGCCACGCTGCAGCTGCACGCGGGCACCGGCGAAGTCGGCAGGTCTGGTTTCGATCGCATCGGCCGGCAATTCGCCCAGCAGAGGGCGCAACGCGTCGGCGTCCGTTGCGGTGGTGCGCTGGCCATCGCCGGCAGCACGCAGGATGGCGCTGAGCACGTCGCCCGCCTCCACCGAGGGCAGCTGGTCCGGGTCGCCTAGCAGCACCAGGCGGGTGCCGGCGGCGATGGCTTCGACTAGCTTGGTCATCAATGGCAGGTCGATCATCGAGGCTTCGTCGACCACGATGACGTCTTGGGGCAACGGGTTGTCGGCGTGGTGGCGGAAGCGCGGCGAATCCGGGATCACGCCGAGCAGGCGATGCAAGGTGGTGCCGGTGCTTGGCAGTTGCTCGCACAGAGCGCTGTCGATGCCTTGCACCGAGAGCTTCTGCAGCGCGTGGCGCAGGCTTTCAGCCATGCGCTCGGCGGCGCGGCCGGTTGGCGCGGCCAAGGCGACGCGTGGGGCCGGTTGGTTTGTGGCCTGCGCCTGTGCGGCCAGCAGCACCAGCAGGCGGGTGATGGTGGTGGTCTTGCCGGTGCCGGGGCCGCCGGTGACCAGCAGCAGGTTGTGGCGCAGGGCGCTGGCTGCTGCTCTTGCCTGGTGGTCCAAGAGCTTCCCCTCATCCGCCCTTCGGGCACCTTCTCCCGCAGGCGGGAGAAGGAAAAGATCCGGCTGCGCTGAGGCCTGTGGGTCCTGCGGCGCTGCCTGCCCCGGAAACAGGCGAGTAAACACGTCGGCCAATCCAGCCACATCACCAGCAGCAACCGGCGCCTGCCCGATTCGCTGCAGACCCGCCGCCAAGCGACGCTCGTACTCGCGGTACCGGCGCAGATACAGCAGCCCGTTCTCCCACACCAAGGGCGCCTGCTGCGACTCCACGCTGTTATCCACAGCTGTGGATATCCACTTCGACGCCTCCAACTGCGCAATCCATTCCTCGGCAGCCGGCCATTCCACACCGGCATCCACCAATCGCTGCGGCTGGGTCGGATCAAAGCCCGCATGCCCCTGCGATACAGCCAACGATGCCAAGGCAGCCGCAGCCAGCACCGTGTCCGGCGTTTCCGCATCCAGGCGCCGTAGGCTTTGCGCCAGGGCATGGTCCAGCGCGCGCAGCGCGCCGGCTTTGTTCAATGCGGCCAGCAGGCTCATGCCTCGCCTCCCAGTCGTGCCAACAAGGCCGCGTGACCCTCACGGCCACCGGCAAACAATTCGTCCACCGCATGCACCAGCTCTGGCGTGAAGTTATGCGCGTACAGGCCCGGCGACTGCGGACGGGTTGCATCCAGTCCGCGACAGAACAAATAGCGGATGCCACCGAAGTCACGCGCGTAGTCGTAGCCAGCACCAATGCGGAAGCGCAGCCAGCGATGCAGGGCCACGGTGTAGATCAGCGCCTGCAGGTCGTACTCGCTGTGGCGCATGGCCGCATCCAGCTGCGCCGAGGCGTAATCGGGCAGCCGGTTGGATTTGTAATCCAGCACATACCAACGCCCGTCGCGGACGTAGGTAAGGTCGATCTTGCCGGTCATCAGCCCTTCCAGCTGGCGGCGCAGGCCAAAGCCGTTGCGGCTGCGTACCACCCCGTGTGCATGCAGCACGCGCAGCAGTGCTGGCACCGTGGTCGGCTGCATGGCGAAGTGGAACTCGATTTCGGCGCGGCGCTCGCCTTCGTCCAGCGAATGCAGGGCACCGCCTTCGGGCAGGGCGACAGTCAGGGTCTGGCCGATCAGTTCGGTCAGCAAGGCCACGCCATCATCAATCTCTTCGTCGATGTAGCCATCGGCGCGCATCGCCTTGGCGATTATCTCGCCCTGCCCTTCGGGTGCGTGTCCGCCAGGTCGCCAATCGCACCAGACGCCGAAGTCGACATTCTCCAGCGCCGCATGCAGCACGTTACCGAAGCGGCTGCCGGCGAAGCGCGGATCGAACACTTCCGGCTGTACGGCGCTGGCCTCGGTAGGCGACTCGGCATCGACTTCAACCTGCGCCGGTTCGTCGGCGGCGCCGCCGCTGTCCTCGGTGGCAGCCGCTGCCGTGTCATGACCGCCTTCAGCATGGGCGAGCTGGGTGAAGCTGTAGACCCACCAGTCGTGCGGCACGCTGCGGCGCACCTCGCGCACCGGCGGCAAGGCCTGTTCGCGCTCTGGCGGCAGGCGCGTAGGCGCCGGGCCACTGTCGTCTTCGATCACCTGGATGTCGGCATGTTCGGGCAAGCCCTGCAACATCGGCCCGAGCCGCGAGGTGGCCAGGCCAGTCAAGGCACCGCCACTTATCCACAAGGCATGCTCGGCGCGGGTCAGGCCGACGTACAGCAGACGCGCGGTTTCGGCGTCCTCATCAGCGTTGACCTGCTGGCCCACGGCCTTCCAGTCGGGATCTTCCTTGTCGATCTTCCAGTGCAGCACGCGTTGTTCGCCGTCGTGCACGGTGCGGTGGTTGCTGCTGTCCGGCGCATTGGTGGCGATGCCGACGAAGGGCAGGTAGACCAGCGGGTATTCCAGGCCCTTGCTCTTGTGCAGGGTGATGATCTGCACGCGGCGGGCGTCGGATTCCAGCCGCAGCAGCTGCGCTTCATCGCCTTCGTCGGCGTGGGCGATCTGCGTCTGCAGCCAATCGAGCAGTCCATGCAGGCCGATGCTGCGGTTGCTGGCTTCCTGCAGGGCTTCGGCCAGCTGCAGGTAGTTGGTGAGGCGGCGCTCACCGTCGATCAGCAGCAACAGGCGTTCGGCCTGTTCGGCGCACAGGTCCGACAGCAGGGCGAGCACGCCGCCGCGCTGCCAGCGCTCACGCCATTGCAGCAGGCGCTCCTGGTGCAGGCGCTGTTGTTCACCTTCGTGTTCCATCGCGGCGATGGCGGCTGCGCTTTCACCCAGCAGCACCGTCGCCAGCGCAGCGCGCAGCCGGCCTTCGTCGGCCGGTTGCAGCAGGGCCAGCAGCAGCAGGCGCAGCTCGTGCGCCTCGGCGCTGGCGAACAGGCTCTGCTTGCCTGCAGCTACCGCAGGGATGCCGAGCGCGGCCAGGGCCTGCTGCACGCGTGAAGCTTCCTTGTGCGAACGCACCAGCACGGCGATATCGCCCGGCTGCACCGGCTTGCCATCAACCAGCGCGCGTTCTTCGCGGGCAGCACTGAGCACCTTGTGGATATCTGCCACGCAGGCGGCGGTGGCGGCATCGCGCGAGGCATCGGCCTTGAGCGGCTTGCCGTCGGCGTCGCCTGCGATCAGCTGCAGGGTCAGTGCTGGTGCCGGCTTGCCGTCCAACAGATAGTCGGCATCGCTGCGCTTGCTACCGGGCAGTACCGGCTCGAACTGGATGCGCTCATCGAGGAAGGCTTCGAGGCCGGCGTTGTCGTACAGCGCCTGGATCGCACGCAACACGCCGGGCCGTGAGCGGAAGTTGCGGTCCAACGCCGGCGCGGCTTCGGCCAATGACTTGGCCTGGAGGTAGGTATGCACATCGCCACCACGGAAACCGTAGATGGCCTGCTTGGGATCACCGATCAGGAACAGCGCAGCATCACCATCATCGGCGGCGAACACACGGCGGAAGATGTCCCACTGGCGCGGGTCGGTGTCCTGGAATTCGTCGACCAGGGCGAAGCGGTACTGCGCGCGCAGGCGTTCGGCCAGATGCGCGCCGTGCGGTCCGTGCAAGGCATTGGCGACGTTGTCGATCAGGTCGTCGTAGGTCTGCTGGCGGCGCAGCTGTTTGAGCTGGGCCAAACGCTGGCGAACTTCGTTGCGCAACTGGTGCAACAACACGATCGACTGCTGGCGCTGCCATTGCGTCACCTGTGCCAGTGCATGCAGGTAGTCGGCGATCAGCGGCTGCAGCGGCGATTGCGGGGTGCTGCCGGCCTTGGCCTTGTTGGTCTTGGCAGTGAGCACGTCCAGCGTCAGTCGCTCCAGACGTTCGTCCAGTTCGGCAGTCGGATCGGGGTGGCGGCTCCACTGCAGCAGTTGCTGGAACAGCGGCTCGATCCAGTCGGACTTGTAGCTGGACTTGTTGAGGATGCCGCCTTCCACCGCGCCACGCAGCTGCTGCAGATAGGTGTCGCCATGCTCGACGATGCCGGCGGCCAAACGTTGTGCAGCACCGTCGCGGAACGGGCGCGTGTCTTCGATCAGGGTCTGCGGTGGCTGTGGATAAAGTGGCAGCTCGGCAGCCAACGCAGGCAGGTCCCGGGCCAGTGCGTCCGGACTTTTCCACAGGCCGAGCAGCGCTTCCAGATGCTCGCCCTGCCCTGCATGCAGCCGCCACAGGTCGGCAGCCAGTTCGGCGTGCAGTTCGCGGGTATTGGCCAGCAGCTCGGGCGCGGCGAAGGTGTGGCCGCTTTCCAGGGCGTATTCGCCAAGAACGCGGGTACAGAAGCCGTGGATGGTGAAGATCGAGGCGAGATCGGTTTCTTCAGCGGCAATGCGCAGGCGTCGGCCCAGTTGTGCGGCGCTCTCGCTGCCCTGCTGCAGGTGGCGCTGCAGGATGGCGCGGGTGAGCGTGGTTTCAGGACTGTCGTTGTCGTCCGGCGTGCTGTCGACCACGCGTGCAGCCAGCTCCAGGCGTTCGCGGATGCGCTTGCGCAGTTCCTGGGTCGCCGCGTCGGTGAAGGTCACCGCGAGGATCTGGCCCATGCGCAGGCCCTGCTCCACCACCAGCCGGGTGAACAGCGTGGCCAGGGTGAAGGTCTTGCCGGTGCCGGCGCTGGCCTCGATCAGGCGCAGGCCGTCCAACGGCAGGTGCAGGTACGGGTCCTGCTGCAGCGCTTCGGTGCTCATGCGCCGGCTCCGTTCGTGACATCGTTTCCAGCGTCGAAATCGGGCAAGACGCGGCCCTCGCGCAGCGCGGTAAATATCAACAAGGCGTTGTGGATAAATCTGTGAGTAGTGCTTGGCGATGCGAACGGATCGGTGCCGCGCAAGGCCAATTGCAGGGCTTCGCCGTTGCGCTCGCCCCAGCTGTGTTCGCTGCCGAACCAGCGCGCCTGCGCCGCGTTTTCGCGCTTGTCCTCATCGGCGTTGTAGATCTCCCAACCGGTGTATGGGGCGAATAGAAGCGGTGCTTGCATTCCTTCGGAACGTAGACGCAGCAAGGCTTTCAGGGCTTCCTGCGCAGTCTCTGCGGAGAGCTCGGGATGCCGATGCGGGCCATGGCCAGCCTGCCCGTTGTCATGGAACTGCAGCATCGATGACGGCACACCGGCAGCGTTCACCAGCAGCCAATCCAGGCCGCCGCGCAACACATAAGCCACCCCCGGCGCACCCGCCTGCAGGCGAATCAGGCCCTGTGGATGAATTTGATCGACACGCCCATGCAGGCGCACACCATCAAGCTGAACTTCGTAGCGTTGCGAGCCCAGCGGCTGGCCGTCGTACCACTGCGAAAACGTTTCCGCGCAGGGCCGGATACGGCTCAACATGCGTTCAAACTGCTGCCGCCCAAGCGCACCGGAAGGCAATAAAGCGCGGGCACGCAGGCGCTGGTACAGACCGGCTTCGCGGCCCTCCAGCAGGGCGCTGAGCACGTGCTGCTGCAAGGACGAATGCAGGCGGCCACCACTGGGTACCAACAGCGGCTCGATGTCTTCGCTGTCGTCGATGTCACCGGCCAGGCGCAGGCCCAGGCGCTGATTCAGGAACTGCCCGGCCGGGTCACTGATGAAACGCCGTAGGGCATCCAGCGACAGACTGTCGTCATAGAGCGCGGTGGGCAGCGGTGCGTTCAGCGGACCATCGAACCACGGCGCCAAGCGCTGCCGGCTGCCGCCAACCGCGCTGGCGGCCGGATGCCACTGGCGCCGGTAGCTGAAACGGCGCGGCTCGCCATCACCGCCAAACGCCGCCGGTGCGAACGGCTGCAACGGATGCCGCACCACCAGCTGCTTGCGCGCGGCAGCGCTGTCCAGGTGATACGCCGACGCCGCGTTGACCAGCTCGCTGACCAGCACCGATGGCTCGCGCACGCTGCCATCGCGGGCATCGGCGCCGAGATAGCTCAGGTAGAACACGTCCTGGGCCGAAGCGAACAGCTGCAGGAACAGGAAGCGGTCGTCCTCGCGCAGCGAGCGGTCGCCATAGCGGCGACGCTCGGTGCCCAACTCGGCAGTGAGTCGACTGAGGCCGGCGGCCGGGTCACGGCGCGGGAAATCACCGTCGTTCAAGCCCAACACGCAGATCACACGGAATGGCAGCAAGCGCATCGGCACCATGCGGCCGAAGCTGATGCCGCCGGTCAGCAGCGGCGCGCGGGTATCGGCTTCGGACAGCACCGAGGCGAAGTGCGCACGCACGACTTCAGCCGGTACCGGCGCGTCGAAACCGGCGCTGGTGGCTTCTTCGGCGAACTCGTTGACCAGTTTGCGCAGACGGTCCAGCGCGCGAACCGCGGACGGTTCGGTCGGGGTTTCCGGCAACAACGCCAGCAGCAAGCCGAGCAGGCGCTCACGCCATTGCTTTGGCGTCAACGCTTCGGCCAGGGTCTTCTGATGGCGAGCAAGAACACGCAACAGGCGGATCAGCGCATCCAGTGCAGCCAAGCCGCCGCCTTCCAGTTCCGGCCACGGCGCGACGCCTGCGATTTCCTCATCACTGCCGCTGGCATGGCCTAGCAGCAGCCGGTCCAGCGCGAACTGCCAGGTGTAGGCGTCGTCGGCCGGCGCCTGATGCTGCTTGCGATGGCCTGCATCCAGGCCCCAGCGCGCGCCCGACGCCTGCAGCCAGCCGTGCAGGCGTTCGAATGCAGCCGCATCCAGACCCGAGGCCGACGCCAACGGTGCGCTGGCCAGCAGGTCGAGGATTTCATTGAGGCCGAAGCGCGATACCGGCAGGCCCAGCAACTGCACGAACACCTCGGCCAGCGGCTCACCCTGCAGCGGACTGGCATCGGCCAGCGCCCACGGAATATGCGCATCGTTGCCGCCACGGCCGCCAAACACCGATTCCAGGTAGGGCACGTAGGGATCGATATCCGGTGCCAGCACCGCGATCTCGCGCGGCTGCAGTGGCGGGTCGAAGCGCGGGTCTTCCAGCAGCGCGCGCAGTTGGTCGTGCAGCACCTGCATCTCGCGCAGGCGGGTGTGGCAGGCGTGGATCTGGATGCTGGGGTCGTCCACCCGCAGCGCGACGCGCAACGGTGGCGAGGGCAGCGCGCGGCGGTGGAACAGGTCGGCCTGCAGGCGGTGCAGCAGGCTGTCGCCGAGCCCGCCGTCATCCAGACCGGGCACGGCAATGCTTTCCGGATCGACATAGGCAGCGATTTCGCCGCTGGGGTGCACCACTTCGTAGTCGCCCAGCACCGCCATGAAGTCGCGGCCGGCTTCGCCCCAGGCCTGCAGCAAGGGATTTTCGCCGGCCTCGGTGCCGAATGGCTCGGCCAGGCCGCTGCGCAGCTTTTCCTTCAGCGTCTGCAGGTCGCCCCAATAGGAACGCGTTGGCGTCGGCATATAGAAGTGCAGCGTGCCGACCCGCGCCTGGGTGGCGATCACCCGCAACACGTCCGGCGAGACGTTGAGCGTGGCAAAGGCGAACAGCCGCTGCGGCAGATCTTGCGGCAAGGGCTGGTGTTCGCCTTCAAAGCGGGCCAGGTAATCGTTGATGCGACGTGCGCGGTAGTTCTGCCCGCCGGCGATATGCCGCCACAGGATGGCCTGCGGGTCGTCCGGTTCGGCGCCGTCCTCCCAGCGCAGCAGCCAGTCGCGGCGCCAGGCCTGGTACTTCTCGAACACTCCGCCGAGCTCGGCTGCCAACGCCCACGGGCGCAGCGGATCGTTGCGATCAAGGTAGGTGCGCAGCCCGGCCATCGCCGGTTTCTGCATCAAGCTGCCGTCGGTCAACGCCCCATACAAACGCCAGTGCAGGCCGGTAGCACCAAGGTCATCGCGCTCGCCGGGCACATTGGCCTTCAGCGCCTTGGCGACAAACTCGCCGGGAGTCAGGAATTCCAGATTGGCGGAGACGCCGTACTCGGCGGCCAGGGTCGACTGCAGCCAGCGGCGCATCGCCACCTGCGGGATCAGCACGATATCGGCGGCCAGCAAGGACTGGCCGGGCGCCGGCTCGCGCAGTGCGTGGGCCAGCAACTGGGCCAGCACGTCCAGGGCATTGGAGTGGTACAGGCGGAAATCGGGGGCGTTGCTCATCACACCATCTTGCCGCAGCAGCATCGCAGGGGGCGAGACATGAATGCATTGCGCACAATCCGGACCGCCTGACTCTCCCATCCCCTGCACACTGTGTTGCTGCCAACGCCCCAAGCTGTGCATGGCACTGTGCGCTGACAATGAGACAATACTGCACGGTCCAGTACGCTTATGTTCAGGCGCTGCTGGCAATCCTAGAACGTTGGTTTTCCGTTAAAGGCCGTCATGCCCTCAGCCCGGACTCCCTTGGTGCAGTTGTCCAACGTGCGAATCGATCGCGGCGGACGCACCATCCTGCGCGATGTTTCGCTGCAGGTACCGCGCGGCAGCATCACCGCGGTGCTCGGTCCTTCGGGCAGCGGCAAGTCGACCATGTTGGCGGCGCTGACCGGCGAGTTGCGGCCGGTATCCGGCACCGTGCAGCTGTTTGGTCAGGATATTCCACACGGCAACCGTGACCTGCTGGAGATGCGCAAGAACGTCGGCGTGCTGCTGCAGGGCAACGGCCTGCTGACCGACCTGAGCGTGGCCGACAACGTGGCGCTGCCGCTGCGTGCGCATACCAAGCTGCCCGAGCCGGTGCTGCGCCGCCTGGTGCAGATGAAGCTGCATGCGGTTGGCCTGCTGGCCGCTGCCGATGCCTGGCCGCGCGAGCTCTCCGGCGGCATGGCGCGTCGCGTGGCGCTGGCCCGTGCATTGGCCCTGGACCCGCCGTTGATGATCTACGACGAGCCGCTGACCGGGCTGGACCCGATCGCCTCGGGCGTGATCATGAGCCTGATCCAGCGTTTGAACGACAGCCTCGGCCTGACCAGCATCATCGTCAGCCACCATGTGCATGAAACCCTGCCGATCAGCGACCAGGCCGTGGTGATCGCCAATGGCGGCATCGTGTTCTCCGGCACACCGGACGAACTGCAGGCCAGCAGCGACCCGCTGGTGCGGCAGTTCCTGCACGGCGAACCGGACGGCCCGATCCCGTTTGATGCGCCGACGCGTAATTACGGGTTGGAGAACGCGTGATGCTGAAGATCAACGCGATGCTTGATTCCTGCTCCCTCTCCCGCACGGCGGGAGAGGGCTGGGGTGAGGGCGCTTTTAAAGCACGTAGAGCAAAAGCTGCCCTCATCCGCCCTTCGGGCACCTTCTCCCGCTTGCGGGAGAAGGGAGAACTGCCCTGCAGCCGTCGCGCTCTGGGAGCCGTTTCCTGATGCCCTTCACCTCCTCCATCCGCTCGCTGGGCCGCGCCGGGCTGTTCTCGCTGACGGTGCTGCGTGGCTCGCTGCCGACGCGTGACTTCCTGGCCGAACTGACCCGCGAGATCTACAAGATCGGTGCGCGTTCGCTGCCGATCATCGCCGTTGGCGGCGCCTTCGTTGGCCTGGTGCTGACCCTGCAGGGTTACCGCACGCTGACCACCTTTGGTGCCTCCGATGCGCTGTCCACCCTGCTCGGCCTGTCGCTGTACCGCGAGCTGGCACCGGTGCTGACCGCGCTGCTGTTCATCGGCCGCGCCGGCAGCTCGATCGCCGCCGAGCTCGGCCTGATGCGTGCCACCGACCAGATCAAGGCGCTGGAGCTGATGGCCATCGACCCGATCGCCAAGGCGGTCGCACCGCGTTTCTGGGCAGCCGTGCTGACCGTGCCGCTGTTGACCGGCATCTTCTGCTCGCTGGCGATTGCCGGCGGCTATTTCGAGGCCGTGCATGTGTTGGGCCAGGACAACGGCACCTTCTGGTCGGGCCTGCGCGGCAGTGTTGATTTCTGGGACGACTTCGCCGTGGCCCTGCTCAAGTCGGCGATCTTCGGCGGTACCGCGGCATTGGTAGCGGCGTATGTCGGCTTCCATGCCGAGCCGACCATCGAAGGCACCTCGGTGGCCACCACCCGCGCGGTGGTGAACGCCTCGTTGCTGGTGCTGATGTTCAACTTCGTGCTGTCGGCGCTGCTGTTCCAATGATGCGAGTCCCTCGCCCGAGCCTGCACATCCGTGTGCGGGGACCAAACAAAGAATCGAACAACCCGCTTCGCTTTGCGAAGCACCAGATGGATCAGGAGTGAGACACAACATGGCCATCCGTGGACCCAGACTCGAATTTTCCGTCGGCGCCTTCCTGCTGCTGGCCCTGGCCTCGCTGCTGGTGCTGGCTGTCGCCTCCACCAACCAGCGCTTCGGCACCGGCGGTGGCGGCTACGAACTGAAGGCCCGTTTCAGCCAGATCGGACAGCTGCGCAAGCAGGCGCCAGTGAAGGTTGGCGGTGTGACCATCGGCCAAGTAGCTGACATTCAGCTGGACCCGATTAAATACGATTCCATCGTGACCCTGTCGCTGGACAGCAAGTTCAAGGACCTGCCCGCCGACACCTCGGCCGGCATCTTCACCAGCGGTCTGTTGGGCGAAAGCTATATCGGCCTGCAGCCCGGTGGTGATCCGGACGTATTGAAATCCGGTGATGAAATCGTCTTCACCCAGCCGGCGGTAGACCTGCTGCAGTTGGTTGGCAAATACATGTTCAGCGGCGGCGGCAACACCGGCGCCGCTGCCAAGGAAACCCCCGGCGCAGACGCGCCCGCTACGGAACCGCAACCATGAAAGTGAAACTTCTCACCGTCGTGCTCGCCTCTGCCCTGCTGGCCGCCGCACCGTCGGTCACGCTGGCGCAGGCACGCCCGGCCGCCACCGCCGCGCAGCCCTCGGCCGCCGCCCGCACCGTGCTGGATTCCAGCACCCGCATCATCAATTCGCTGCAGACCCGTCGCGCTGAATTCCGCGCCAACCCGGCGACCCTGCGCAGCTACATCGATGGCGAGCTGAGCCGCGCCTTCGACCGCGACTACGCTGCCCGCCTGGTGCTGGGCGTGCATGGCCGCGGCGCCGCCGATGCCGACGTCAAGCTGTTCGCCGATGCCATGGCCGACAACCTGATGTCGCGTTACGGCTCGGCCCTGCTCGATATCCAGGGCAAGCCCAGCTTCCGCTACAAGAGCGAGCAGCCGCTGCCGGGCAACCGCGGCGTCAAGGTCTCCACCGAGCTGGTACGTGCAGGCAGCGAGCCGACCCCGGTCGAATACCTGATGCGCAATGTCGACGGCCAGTGGAAGATCTTCGACGTGATGATCGAAGGCATCTCCTACGTGCAGACCTTCAAGAACCAGTTCGACGCGCCGCTGCGGCAGAAGTCGATCAAGCAGGTCGCCACCGAACTGCGTAGCGGCAGCATGCAGGCCAATGCGGGCCCGGCCGCTCCCCGTGGCAAGTAACGCCACCTTCCGCACCGAGGGCGACACCCTGCTGCTGGCAGGCGTGATCAACCGCGAAGCGGTGGTTGCACTGTGGCCGCAGCTGACGCGGGCGCTTGCGCCTGTACGTCAGCTCGACCTGGGCGCGGTTGATGGCATCGACAGTGCCGGCTTGGCGTTGCTGGGTGAACTGGCTGCGCGTCTGCGGGCGCACGGCGGCGGCAACGTCAGCGGCAGCCCGGCTGGTCTGGACGAATTGTGCGCAGCCTACCGGCTGTCACCGTCCCTCGATTTCAATGCCTCATCAGCAGGAAGCTGACATGAAACTTTTCCGCACCCTCCTCCTCCTGCTCAGTGTGGCTCTGCTGGCCGCCTGTGCGGGCAAGCCCACGCGCGATGCGCTGCCGGCATCCACCGTGGTTGCACCGCAAGCTGCTGAACAATCCGTCGACACAGCCACCGCTGTGCCGGCGCAGAACGCTGCAAGCACGGCCACTGCCAACAGCGCACAGAGCACCGCAACCGCCAGCGATGACACCACACCGACCGGTGCCGAAGATGACTTCGCTGCGCTGTATGGCGGCCCGGCGCCAAGCGCTGAGGGTGAAGCCGGTGAGGCTGCTGCCAGCGTGAC
Organism: Stenotrophomonas sp. STEN022; assembly: GCF_056760155.1. Lineage (NCBI taxonomy): Bacteria > Pseudomonadati > Pseudomonadota > Gammaproteobacteria > Lysobacterales > Lysobacteraceae > Stenotrophomonas > Stenotrophomonas sp. STEN022. The sequence goes on along the minus strand of NZ_JBRREG010000036.1, from coordinate 8,221 downwards.
CTACGATCCGTGGGAGAAGTACAACCGCGGCGTGCACCGCTTCAACAACGCGGTCGACCGTACTGTGGCGCGTCCGTTGGCTACTGCGTACACCAACGTCGTACCGCAGTTCGCACGTACCGGTGTCAGCAACTTCTTCAGCAACCTGCGCTCGCCGCTGACCGTGGTCAACCAGCTGCTGCAGGGCCATGCCGACGATGCCTGGGACACGCTGGGCCGGTTCCTGATGAACTCCACCTTCGGTATTGGTGGTCTGTTCGATCCGGCCAGCAAGGCGATGGTGCCCAAGCGCAGCGAAGACTTCGGTCAGACCCTGGGTGCATGGGGTTGGCGTCGTTCACGTTACGTGGAGCTGCCGTTCTTCGGCCCGCGTACCGTGCGTGATGTGTTCGGCCTGGCCGGTGACATCCCGTTGTCGCCGATGCGCCAGATCGAAATGGACAAGGTCCGTATTGGCCTGCAGGGCCTGCAGCTGGTGGATATGCGTGCGCAGCTGATGGCGGTCGATTCGCTGCGTGACACCGCAGTGGACGAGTACGCACTGACCCGTGATGCCTGGCTGCAGCGCCGCAACTACCAGATCGAAAAGGATCTGCGCCGCGACCGCAAGCATGGCGATGACGACCAGACCACGATCCCGGTCGATGCAATGCCGATGCCGAACTGGGGCGACTGATCCTGGTTGCTGCTGATTAAAAAAAGCCCGGGTTTCCCCGGGCTTTTTTTTTCTGCATTTTCTTTTGTGGGAGCGGTGTCAACCGCGAAGCTGAGGAAGCCGCGGAGCGCGGCTAAACCCTGACGCCTGGCAATCCCAGCTTCGCGGCTTACGCCGCTCCCACACCACAACAGTGGCTGGTTTACGCAGCCAGCGCCGCGTCGATCGCGCTGCGCAGGGCGGCATCGTCGGCGCTGGTGTCCGGGGCGAAGCGGGCAACCACGGTGCCATCCTTGCCTACCAGGAACTTCTCGAAGTTCCACAGCACGGCCGGGGCCGGGTTGGCCTCGATGCCGAAACCGACCAGCTTCTCGCGCATCGGGCCTTCGCCGATGGCGACCGGCTGCGCAGCGGTCAGCTGCTGGTACAGCGGGTGGATATCGGCACCGGCGACGCTGATCTTGGAGAACATCGGGAAGCTGATGTCATAGGTGAGCGCGCAGAACTGCTTGATCTCGTCTTCGCTGCCCGGCTCCTGGCCGTTGAAGTTGTTGGCCGGGAAGCCCAGAACTTCCAGGCCGGCGTCGTTCTTTTCGCGGTAGAGCTTTTCCAGGCCTTCGTACTGCGGGGTGAGGCCGCACTTGGAAGCGGTGTTGACCAGCAGCAGTACCTTGCCGCGGTAGTCGGCCAGCGAAGTCGGGGCACCGTCGATGGTGGTCAGCGCGGTGTCGTATACGGAAGCGGTCATGCGGTTGCCTGCTGTGGGATTGGGAGAGCGCAAGCATAAACGGCGCGGGTGGCGCTGACACGACCGTAGTGTTGCAACACTGTAGTGCCGAGCCATGCTCGGCTGGCTGGGTATTGGTAGTGCCGCGCCATGCTCGGCTGGGGCGTTACCGATGGAGCCTCTTGCCGAGCATGGCTCGGCACTACCGCTTCAGCCCCTCTCCCGTTCACGGGGTGAGAGGGGCAGCTTGCGAACCACCGGTTCGCTGCCCATCGAACGCCCTTGCGCCAGCGCAAGGGCCGGGGCGCGGAGCGGGGGGTTGGGGTGAGGGCAGTTTTTGAAGCATTACCGGTAAAGCCTCTGCCGAGCATGGCTCGGCACTACACATGCGAAGAGCCAACCCCTCCCCAACCCTCCCCTTGCCTATGGCAAAGGGAGGGGGCTGAAGCATGGCTCGACGCTACGCTGTCGGGCTTTCGTCTTCTGCTTCGTCGGCGTCATCGTCTGTACCCAGCATTGCCTGCGAGGCGTCGCTGGACAGCGATTCCACACCGCGCAGCTTGCGCTCGATGGTGCGGGTCTTGCGGCTGGCGTCGCCCAGGCTCTTGCCGACGGTGTTGATCTGCTTCTCGGCCTTTTCGAGGATGCCGGCGAACTTGCCGAACTCGCTCTTGACCGCGCCCAGCAGGCTCCACACTTCCGACGAGCGCTGCTCGATGGCCAAGGTACGGAAGCCCATCTGCAGGCTGTTCAACAAGGCAGTCACCGTGGTCGGGCCAGCGATCACCACGCGGTGTTCGCGCTGCAAAGCGTCCACCAGACCGGCGCGGCGGATCACCTCGGCATACAGGCCTTCGGTCGGCAGGAACATCACCGCGAAGTCGGTGCTGTGCGGCGGCACGATGTACTTCTCGCTGATCGACTTGGCCTGGATGCGGATCGCGCGCTCCAGCTGGTTGCCGCTGTTGCGCACCGCCTCCGCATCGCCGGCTTCCTGTGCGTCGAGCAGGCGTTCGTAGTCTTCGCGCGGGAACTTGGAATCGATCGGCAGCCAGACCGGTGTATCGGCACCGCCACGTCCCGGCAGACGCACGGCGAAGTCGACCATCTCGCCGCTGTCGGCGCGCAGCTTCACCCCGCGGGCGTACTGCTCGGCGGTCAGGGTCTGCTCGAGGATGTTGTCCAGCTGCACTTCACCCCAGCCGCCGCGGTTCTTGACGTTGCTCAGCACGCGCTTGAGATCGCCAACACCGGTCGCCAGCTGCTGCATTTCACCGAGTCCGCGCTGCACCTGCTCCAGTCGTTCGGAGACCAGCTTGAACGAGGAATCCAGGCGCGTATTGAGCGTGCTCTGCAGCTTCTCGTCGACGGTCTGGCGCATCAGTTCGAGCTTGGCGGCGTTGTCGCCCTGCAGGTCCTTCAAGCGCGCTTCCAGGGTCTGCCGCATCTCGGTGATGCGCTGCTCGTTGCGCTGGGTCAGTTCGCCCAGCTTCTGGTTCAACGTCTCACCGAAACGCAGCTGTACCTGCGCGCCTTCCTCGCGGCCCTTGCGGGTTTCCTCGACCAGGCTTTGCTGCAGGCCGGCCAGCTGGCGGGCGAAGGCTTCCATGCGCGCTTCCTGCTGCTGGCCGAATACGTCGAGCTGGCCGCGCACGTCCTGCAGGCGTGTACCCAACAACTGTGCAAGCAATTGCTGCGCATTGGCGGTCTCCTCGCGGCCCTTGCGGGCGTCGTCGTTGAGGCTGTCACGCAGCAGGTCCAGGCGCTGGTCCGTGCGTGTGGACAGGTCAGTGAGGTTGCGGCCGAAGCCATCGATGCGGATGTCCTGCTGCCGCGCCATGGTTTCCAGCTGTTCGCGCAGTTCGCCGCGGCCGCTGCGCTGCTCTTCGCGCAAGGTGCTTTCCAGCGCGGTGTTGTCATTACGGCGCAGCAACAGCAGCAGCTGCAGCACGAGGACGACGACCAGCAGGCCGCCAAGGATCAGGGTTTCAGTTTGCATGGGGAGAAGTGTAGCCCTGCCTGTCTCAGAAGCTGATCCTGCAACCAGCCGACCGCTGGCGAAAACAGCCATCGGCGCCTATCTGCGATCATGTGCACCCCCACCCGCCGTAGCCCCACCATGAAGTTGCCCTCCCTGCTGTTGTCGAGCCTGTTGTGCCTGCTGCCTATGGCCGCCCTGGCCAGCGACTCGCAGACCATCACCTCGCCCCACGCCTTGCCCGCCAATGACGTGCGGCCCAAGGTGTTCCTGGCTGGCAGCATCGAGATGGGCAAGGCGGGCGATTGGCAACAGCAGGTGCAGGCCGCGCTGGCCGACCAGGGCGTACTGATGCTTAATCCCCGCCGCGCCGACTGGAACCCGGCCTGGCGTGCCGAGGCGGATGAACCCGAGTTCCGCCGCCAGGTGGAATGGGAGCTGGCCGCACTGGAACAGGCCGACATCGTGCTGATGTACTTCGCCCCCGGCACCCAGAGCCCGATCACCCTGCTCGAATTCGGCCTGTATGCGCGCTCGGGCAAGCTGCTGGTGGCGGCACCCGCGGGTTATTGGCGCAAGGGCAACCTGGACATCACCGGCGACCGCTACGGCGTGCCGCGTTTTGATGACCTGCAAGCGTTGATCGATGCGGTGAAGCAGCGCGTCGCCACGCAGCGCGCGCGCTGATCCCCACGGAGAACCACCATGCCGTGGATGGGTATCAACGACCTGGGCACCTTCGTGGTGGCCGTGATCCTGTTCCTGATGTTGCCTGGCCCTGGCACCTTCACCCTGCTCACCGCCACCGCGCGCGGCGGCGTGCGTGCCGGTTACGCCACCCTGGCCGGGCTGATGCTGGGCGACCAGATCCTGATCGCCATCGCCGCCACCGGTGTGGCGGCGCTGCTGCAGGCCCATCCGGTGCTGTTCGCCGCGCTGCGCTACGTCGGCGCGGCCTACCTGATCTGGGTCGGCATCAACCTGCTGCGTGAACCGACGGCAGCCGCAGGCGAGGCTGCGCCGGTACAGCACGGACGACGCTGGTTCCGCCAGGCCTTGCTGGTCGGCGTGCTGAATCCAAAGGCGATCCTGTTCTACATGGCCTTCTTCCCGCTGTTCATCGATCCGGTCCGGCAGCGCGGTGCGCTGACCCTGACGACGATGGCGGTGCTGATCGCCATCCTCAGCATCGGCTGGTGCTCGGTGCTGATCTTCGGCGGCCAGTTCATCGCCCGCCGCCTGGCCGGCTATCCACGCGTTGGTGTGTGGCTGCGCCGCGGGGTTGGCGTGTGTCTGGTGGTGTTCGGGCTGCGTCTTGGCATCGCTGAGTGATGTTCCTTAAGAGTCGCGGCTGACCGCCAGCAGGCCACCACAGCGGCGTAAGCTCGATTGGCGAGGCCGTAGCCCATCCTGGGTCGATGGTTTTTATGCCAAATTCGGCACATTGACATCCATTCGCGGTAAAAGCGCGCCAAATAGCGGGTTTTTCTGGCTTTGCTGCACTGCGTTACGCCAAACTCGGCCGCTTCCCCGAACCACCACGAACCGTGAGGTCCGCATGCAATCCTGGCTCCGGCGCAAGCCCATCGACCAACTCACCGAACACGAAGAAGGCCGCCGGCTTATTCCAACGCTGAGCTGGCCCCATCTGGTCGCGCTTGGCATCGGCGCCATCGTCGGCACCGGCATCTACACGCTGATCGGCGTGGGTGCGGACAAGGCCGGCCCTGCGGTGCTGCTGTCCTTCATCATCGCAGGCGCGATCTGCGCCTGTGCGGCACTGGCCTATGCCGAGCTGTCGACGATGATGCCGGCCGCAGGCAGCGCCTATACCTACAGCTACAGCGCATTGGGCGAGACCATCGCCTGGGTGGTTGGCTGGAGCCTGATCCTGGAGTACTCGCTGGTGGTCAGCACGGTGGCAGTCGGCTGGTCCGGCTACTTCGTCGGCTTCCTGGAATGGCTGCACACCTCGTTCGGCTGGAACGTGGCCTTGCCGCAGGCCCTGGCCGCCGGCCCGCATGTGGAAGGCGGTTTCCTCAACGTGCCGGCCATCGTCATCACCTTCCTGGTCGCCGGCATGCTGATGGTCGGTACCAAGGAGAGCGCCACCCTCAACGCCGTGCTGGTGGTGTTCAAGCTGATCGCGCTGGCGGTGTTCGTCGCGGTTGCGCTGCCGGCCTTCGACAGCGCCAACCTGCAGCCGTTCATGCCGTATGGCTTCCCCAAGTCGATCAGCGCCGATGGCGTCGAGCGCGGGGTGATGGCGGCAGCGGCGATCATCTTCTTCGCCTTCTATGGCTTCGATGCGATTTCCACCGCGGCCGAGGAAACCAAGAACCCCAAGCGTGATCTGTCGATCGGCATCATCGGTTCGATGGTCGGCTGCACCATCATCTACCTGTTGGTAGCTTTGGCCGCGGTCGGTGCGATGAGCTACACGGTGTTCGGCAAGAGCGCCGAGCCGCTGGCCCTGATCATGCGCGAACTCGGCCATGGCACCGCCGCGCTGGTGATCGGCATCGTCGCCATCATCGCGCTGCCGACCGTGCTGCTGGCGTTCTTCTATGGCCAGAGCCGCATCTTCTTCGTGATGTCGCGTGACGGCCTGCTGCCGCGTGGCCTGTCCAAGGTCAACCAGCGCACCGGTACGCCGGTGGTCATCACCCTGTTCACCGCGGTGCTGGTGGCTGCGCTGGCCGGTGTGGCACGCCTGGATGAAATCGCCGCGCTGGCCAATGCCGGCACCTTGGCAGCATTCACCGCGGTAGGCCTGTGCCTGCTGGTGCTGCGCAAGCGCGAGCCCAACCGGCCGCGTACCTTCCGCACGCCGCTGGCGTGGGTGGTCGGGCCGCTGGCGATCGGCGGCTGCATCTACCTGTTCATCAGCCTGCCGATGCGTACCCAGTTGTGGTTCCTGGCGTGGAACGTGTTTGGTTTGCTGGTCTATGCCTTGTACAGCCGCCGCAATGCGGTGCTGGGGCGTGGCAAGTAATCCACAGGTTGTTGTGGATAAGGCAAAAAGCGGGCTTCGGCCCGCTTTTTGTTTTCTTGGGGTTTGTCGGTTCTGCTCGAAGAGCACCCCTCCCCAACCCTCCCCTTGCCTATGGCAAAGGGAGGGAGCCGCTCTGCCCCCTCCCTTGCGCGTAGCGCAGGGGAGGGTTGGGGAGGGGTGCCTTTGCTTCAAAGCTCTAAAGCCTCAAGCCTCAACTCCACCTGTGGACAACCCACTTATCCCCAACAACATGTGGATAAAAACAAAGCGGGCCTGAGCCCGCTTCGTCATTCCACGCATTCAACAGCGCGCGATCAAGACTTCTTCTGCGCCGCCGCGTAGTCCTGCGCCTGGCGCATCACCCGCAGCACGTTGCCGCTCCAGATGTTGCCGATCTGTGCATCGGTCAAACCACGGCGCTGCATCCAGGCGGTGATCTTGGGCAGGTCGGCCGCATCTTCCATTCCGGTCACGCCGCCGCCGCCGTCCCAATCCATGCCGATGCCGACGTGGTCCGGGCCGACCACATCGAGCATGTGACCGAAGTGCTGGAAGAAATCATCCAGCGTGGCCTTGCGCCGCGGGTACTTCTGGTCGAGCTCGGCCATTGCCTTGCGCAGTTCCACACCCTTGGCCATGGTCATGTTTTCCCAGCCGCCTAGGCGCTTTTCCAGTTCCTCTTCGGCCTGCTTGCGCTCGGCGCTCTTGGTTTCGTCAACCAGATAACCGCCGTAGGCATTGGCCTGGATCACGCCGCCTTTGGCCGCCAGCTGGCGCAGGCGCGCGTCGTCCAGATTACGCGGGTGGTTGAACACCGCCTTGGCCGAGCTGTGCGAAAGGATGAAGGGCACCGGCATTATCTCGATCAGGTTGTCGAACACCGCATCGGAGGCATGCGACTGGTCGATCACGATGCCCAGCTTCACCGCCTCGTTGACCAGCGCCTTGCCGGCCGGGCTCAGACCCTTCCACTCCGCACCCTTGGGATCGGTGGCCGAGTCGGCAAATTCGTTGTTGGCGAAATGCACCGTCGACATCAGCCGCAAACCGGCCTTGTAGTAGTAGCTCAGCAAGGTGGGATCGGCGACCAGCGGGCTGCCGTTCTCCATGCTGATATAGACCACGCGTTTGCCGGCGGCCTTGATCCTTGCGGCATCGTCAGCAGTCAATGCCAACTGGAACTTGTCCGGGTTGGCCGCCAGCATTTCGTGGATTTCCTGCATGCGCTGCAGGCCATGGTCACGCTCGGCGATATGCGCGGCCGGGCTGCGGTCGCCCTGGTCGGTGTAGATGGCAAAGAAGCCACCATCCAGCGCGCCTTCGACCATGCGTGGGTAGTCCACCTGCGACAAGGCGTTGTGGTCGTGACGCTGCATGATGTTGAAGTCGGCGCGGCCGAAATTGGCCGGCGTATCCAGATGCGAATCCAGGGTCAGCAGCTTGTGCTGCAAGGCGCTGGCCTTGCTCAGCTCGGCCTGGCTGAATTCCACCGCCGAAGCCGCCAGTGGAACGCACAACGACAGGGATACCAGCAGGGACAGGGGACGCAGCGTCATGAGGCCTCACCGTGAAGGGAAAGGCCAGACCTTAGCGCCGCTGTGCCGTTGTCGGCCAGTGACGGACGGCATGGAGCAGGTCTTTGTAGAGCCGAGCCATGCTCGGCTGGAGCTTTACCGGGAAAGCCACTGCCGAGCATGGCTCGGCACTACCGCGTTGGCCCCACACCCGGTCACGGGAGAGGGGGTGGGGTGAGGGCAGCTCTATCTCGAGCTATTGCTATGTGTCTGGCTTCGGCTCTGGCTATGGCTCTGAATCTGTCTTCGGCATCCGCTTCCGCACTGGCTCTGGATACGGCTCTGGCTAACG
>NZ_JBRREG010000035.1:0-41145 GCF_056760155.1 Stenotrophomonas sp. STEN022 | reverse complement strand
CCCCCCCCCCCCCCCCCCCCCCCCCCCCCCCCGCCGCCCCGCCCCCGCCCCGCGCCCCCCCCCCCCCCCCCCCCCGAAGCTGATGGATCGTCAGACGGCATGGATGCCAAGAGCTTCAGCATCTTCAGCTTCGCGGCTGACGCCGCTCCCACACCGAATGCTGCTCGCGCAGCACTGGCATCGGTCTGGTTGTCGGGTGGCGAGTGGACAGCATCGGCCTTACAGCGAGACTTCCCCTGCATCGCGCTGGCGTTCATCGAATTCTGACCGCGCCTGATCCATCTGCGGCTGGTGCGCCCAGGCCCATTGCAGCAAGGCATCCACCGGCTGCAGCAGGGATTCCCCCAATCCGGTCAAAGCGTAGTCCACCTGCGGCGGCACGGTCGGGTAGACGCTGCGGCTGACCAGACCATCCCGCTCAAGCCCGCGCAAGGTACGCGCCAGCATGCGTGGCGACACGCCGCTCAGCTCCCGCCGCAGCTGATTGAAGCGGCGCGGTTGGCCGCGCAAGGCGATTACCGCCAACAGACTCCATTTCTCGCCGACACGATCCAGCAGCAACCGCATCTGTTGGCAGTAGGCAGCAGCGTCATCTGCCGCCGGACCAGTATCACCGGTGTCAGTTACTGTCATCGGCGTGCCTCCTTGTGGCCTAGAACCGCGCACCCATCAATAGAGCATGTCGACGCGGGTGGGCGCCAGCCCAGCAACGCGGCCCCAATAACCAAGGAGTTACCGATGTCCAACCTGATCCTCCGCAATGAGCCGCTGGGCCGTCCGTGGCCGGGCACCGACCCCTTCCTGTTCTGCGCCCATCACCTGGACCGGTATCCGCCAGCCACCGCCGAGCAAGGCGTGGACATGCGCCAGCTCGGCGGCCGTGAGCTCGGCCATGACTTCAGCGGCAAGGACGGCTTCAGCATGTACCACGGGGTCAACGTGCCGGGCTTCCCCGCGCACCCGCACCGTGGCTTCGAGACCATCACCATCGTGCCGCAGGGGCTGGTGGACCACGCCGATTCGCTGGGTGCGACCGCGCGCTACGGCGATGGCGACGTGCAATGGCTTACCGCCGGTGCTGGCACCCAGCATTCGGAGATGTTTCCGCTGCGCTCGCTCGAACACGCCAACCCGTTGGATCTGTACCAGATATGGCTGAACCTGCCGCCGCAAAGCAAGATGGCCGATCCTGAGTTCGTGATGCTGTGGGGCGAGAACATTCCCAACTACCGCATCGATGGCGTCGAGGTGAAGGTGATTGCCGGCCGTTATGTCCCGCAGGAAGCCGGCCATGCCGAGCTGGTGCCGCTGGCACCTGGGCGCAGTTCCTGGGCCGCCAATCCGCACGCCGATGTCGCGGTCTGGCAGATCACCCTGCAGCCGGATGCTGCGGTGACCTTGCCACCCGCGAGCGGGCAAGGCACGCGACGCACGCTGTACTTCCACGACGGGAAGCAACTGCACTTGGATGGTGATGAGATCACTGGGCCACGCTTGCTCGAAGTGGCCGCCGGCAGTGCCTTGCCGCTGCACAACAGTGGCGATGACGTGGTGCAGATCCTGTTGTTGCAGGGCGTGCCAATTGGTGCGCCGGTGGCGGCGTATGGCCCGTTCGTGATGAATACCGCCGAGGAGATCGAACAGGCACGGCGGGATTTTGGCCGCACCCAGTTCGGTGGCTGGCCGTGGTCCAGCCATGGCCCGGTGCACGCGGCTGGGCAGGGACGGTTTGCCAGGCATCCGGGCAGTGATGGGATTGAGTTGCCGCCTGCGAAGTGAGGGGTTCGGGCGAACGCGCTGCTTGCAACGCCGTGTAGGACGGACAAGCGCAAGCGATGGCAAAGCCACTGCAACAGCCCCCCCTCCCAACCCTCCCCTTCACCTTCGGAGAAAGGGAGGGCTTTGAATGCAGAACGGGCGCCTTTCGGCGCCCGTTCTGCTTGCAGCTGTTGCGTGGATCAGGCGGCGACGACGCGCACCATTTCCAGGCACTTGTTGGAGTAGCCCCACTCGTTGTCGTACCAGCTGACCAGCTTGACGAAGGTGCCGTCCAGGGCGATGCCGGCTTCGGCATCGAACACGGAGGTGTGGGTCTCGCCACGGAAGTCGGTGGCAACCACCTTGTCTTCGGTGTAACCGAGGATGCCCTTCAGCGCGCCTTCGCTCTGTGCCTTCACTTCGGCGCAGATTTCAGCGTAGGTGGCTTCCTTCTCCAGCTCGACGGTCAGGTCGACCACCGACACGTCCGAGGTCGGCACGCGGAAGCTCATGCCGGTCAGCTTCTTGTTCAATTCCGGGATCACCACGCCCACGGCCTTGGCAGCACCGGTGGAGGACGGAATGATGTTCTCCAGGATGCCGCGGCCGCCGCGCCAATCCTTGTTGGACGGGCCGTCAACGGTCTTCTGGGTAGCGGTGGCAGCGTGCACGGTGGTCATCAGGCCACGCTTGATGCCCCACTTGTCGTTGATGACCTTGGCCAGCGGGGCCAGGCAGTTGGTGGTGCACGAGGCGTTGGAGACGATGCTCTGGCCAGCGTAGGTCTTGTGGTTCACGCCGAACACGAACATCGGCGTGTCGTCCTTGGACGGGGCCGACAGGATCACCTTCTTGGCGCCTGCGTCGAGGTGCTTCTGCGCGGTTTCCTTGGTCAGGAACAGGCCGGTGGACTCGATCACCACGTCCACGCCCACTTCGTCCCACTTCAGGTTGGCCGGGTCGCGCTCCTGGGTGAGGCGGATCTTCTTGCCGTTGACCAGCAGGTCGCTGCCCGACACTTCCACGTCGGCCTTGAAACGGCCATGCACGGAGTCGTACTTGAGCATGTAGGCCAGGTAGTCCGGCTCCAGCAGATCATTGATGGCCACGATCTCGATGTCGTTGCCGAAGTTCAACACTGCCGAACGCAGCACATTGCGCCCGATGCGACCGAAACCGTTGATGCCGACCTTGATTGCCATGTTCACAAGCTCCTGCAGCCGCAAAAACGTTGCGGCGGGGTGGAAAGGGGACGCCATTCTAGCAGGACCCATGCCCGCTCCGTGGCCATCGCCCGTCCCCCCGCAGCTGAGCGCCAGCTGAGCGCAAACCCCTGTTTGATCAGGATCAAAGCGGTACCCGAGCGCTGACCGGACACTGGCGCCACCTCCACCAAGTAACGGAATTACACATGCGCAAGACCTCCGCCCTGCTGCTCTCCGCCATGGCCGCCGCCGTGTCCCTGGCTGCCGCCGCCCCCGCGATGGCCCAGTCCAAGGGTGATTGGACCCTGGGCGTCGGCGTCCACGCGGTCGACCCGAAGTCCGATGCCGGTGATCTGAACGGCGCCGCGCTGGGCCTGGGCAAGCTGTCCACCAAGGTCGACAGCGACGTCAAGCCGACCGTCACCTTTGAATACTTCGTCGCCGACAACATCGGTATCGAAGTGCTGGCAGCGCTGCCGTTCAAGCACGACGTCAGCATCGACGGCGTCGGCAAGGTCGGCGAAACCAAGCAGCTGCCGCCGGTGGTCTCGCTGCAGTACCACTTCACCAACAGCAGCAAGGTCACCCCGTTCGTCGGCCTGGGCGTGAACTACACCAAGTTCTTCAGCACCGACAGCAAGGGCGCGCTGGCTGGCACCAAGCTGAAGCTGGAGGACTCGTGGGGCCTGGCCGCCCATGCGGGCCTGGACTTCGCCGTCAGCGACAAGGGCGCACTGCGCGTTGACATGCGCTGGGCCGACATCGACACCAAGGTGAAGGTCAACGGCAACAAGCTGGGCACCGCCAAGATCGATCCGCTGGTGTACGGCGTGGCATACGTCTTCAAGTTCTGAGACTAGCCGCAGTTTAAGCAACCCCCAGCGAACGCGCCCCCGGTCACAACCGCGGGCGTGTTTCGCCATCTGGCGCACGTAGCCGATGGCAGCGCAGCCGTTAGAATGGCGGCATGAACAAGCTCCACCGTCTCCTGATGCCGGCAATGGGCATCGCCATCGCTGTCTCCGCAACCCTCCCCGGCCAGGCACTGGCATGGGGCGCGCAAGGTCACCGCCTGGTCGCGCGTATTGCTGAAACCCATCTTGACCCGCAGGCCCAGGCCGAAGTCGACCGGCTGCTGGCAAGCGAGCCCGGGGCAACCCTCAGCAGCATCGCGCCCTGGGCCGACCAGCTGCGCGCCAATGATCCCGACCTGGGCCGGAAGTCCGCCGGCTGGCATTACATCAACATGGCCGAGGACGGCTGCATCTACCAGCAGCCAAAGCACTGTGCCGATGGCAATTGTGTGGTGGAGGCGCTGAAGGCGCAGTCGGCAATCCTCGCCGACCGCAGCCGCAGCGACGGCGAACGCCTGCAAGCACTGAAGTTCGTGGTGCATCTGGTCGGTGACCTGCACCAGCCGCTGCACGCCGGCTACGGCCACGATCGCGGCGGCAACACCTACCAGCTGCAGTTCAACGGCCGCGGTACCAACCTGCATTCGGTCTGGGACAGCGGCATGTTCTACACGCTGCAGTTGAACGACGATCAGTTCCTGCAACGTCTGCAGGCGCTGCCAGCACCGGCACGAACACGCGCACCAGACCTGCAGCGCGATCCCGCCTTGTGGGCCGAGCAGACCTGCCACATCGCCACCCGCAAAGGCCTGTACCCGAACGGCCACAAGATCGACGAGCGCTACACCGCCGTATGGGAGCCGGTTGCCGAAGCACAGCTTCGTCTGGGCGGTGAACAGCTGGCTGCCTTGTTGAACCAGCTGCTCGATACTCCCTGAGCAATCAACGCGCCTGCACCACGTGCAGGCGCATGTTCAGTGCAAGGCGTCCTCGCGCCGCACCATTGCCCTGCCCTCGATCACCTCGAAGGTGAAGGCATAGGCCAGGGTTACCGGCACTACCTCGATACGTAAGGCGTTACTGCAGTCTCCATTCGACGGCGCCTGCACACCCGCAGCGTAATGACAGACGGCAGCCGGCTCGAACGACCAACCGGAAGTGGCTGCCAGCGCCGCCTGCAGCAGGCCTGCGTTGGCCGCGTCACTTCCCGCGCCACACACCGAATGCGCCAACAGCGGCGCGCTGCGTTCCACTCGCCCCTGCGCATCAAGGATGACGTTCACGCATACCGTGGTGGCATCCAGCGAACGTCTTGCGTACTCCGACGGCAACACCGGATCATCGGCACTTACGGCAACCGGCATGCGGAAGCTTTCCGTGGCGGCCAACTGATAGGGCTGTATCTCGCCTGCACCGCCGGACGACTCGGGCGTCAGCATCTGCCGGTGCTGGTTGAGGTTGAAACTGCTACTCGCCTGCTCCTTTGCTGGCTGCGTCGCGCAGCCTGCGAGCACCAATACCATCAGCATAACCGCATGCCCGCGCACCTCAGCTCCTGCTCTGGGTTTCGGTGTAGTGCATTTCGTCTTCGTCCATATCAAACGAGATCGGCACCCGGATGAGCCCGGCGACCGGCTTGCCGTCCTTCATCGCCGGCGTGAAACGCCACTGCCTTGCAGCGGCAATCGACACTTCCTCGAACACCCCCTTGGGATGCGCCTCGGTGACGACCACGTCGGTCGCCCGACCTTCGGCATCCACCGCGATACGCAGCACCACCTTGCCACTGGTGCCACTGTCGATCGCAACGCGCGGATAGCTGGGCGGCGGCATCCGCCCGGCATTCGGCAAGGCAACCTGTTCGGTCTTGCCGGATGCTGCCGATACGATGGCCGGATCTCCAGCCGCCAGGGCGATTGATCGCAGCTCCAGTACCCAGGTCGAGCGCCCGTCGGCGGTGGATACTTCGATGCCTGCGGCCACATCGGGCTTGATCAGCAAGGTCGGCGACGAAATCAGGTCCCCGTTCGCCTTCAGCGTGCCTTTCAGCGTGAGCATGCCATCGGCGGCCGGCTGCAGGGTGAACTCCGCTGCCCACTGCACGCCCTTGTCCGAGCTGGCACTGAAAGAGAACGGCGTGCCTGCCGACTGCTGCAGCTCAAAGCGCTGCCTGGTGCCTTCCAGCGTCGCCTCCACGAAGGTGGCATACACCGTGCCCTTCCCGGTCGTCGTCGAGGTCGATGAAGAAGACGATGTGGACGTCGATGAGGACGTGGACACTGCCTTGCCCGGCTGCGCGGCCCAGGCGGTATAGCCGAAAGCGGACGACAAGCCCAGCGACAGCACCAACATGGCACACCACTGCTTCCTGCCTGGTACGGGACGCTTCAACATGGCAATACGCTCCTTCAATGGATGATGGTTCTGCCAGTGACACCCCACCGGCAACGGGGACGCGGCCAGCCCGGTCTTGAGCATGGCCTCGCCATAACTGCGGCGTGCGCCCGACACCTGGGCAATCACACGTTCGTCGCAGGACAACTCCTGGTCTTCGCGGCAGCAACGCAAACCGAACAACAGCAGCGGGTTGAACCAGTACAGGCACTGCAACAACGCCAGCAGTGCGTTGATCGCGATGTCGCCGCGTTGCAGATGCACGCGCTCATGCAGCAGCACCAGTTGCTGCTCGATCGGCAGATAGCGTTGCTCGAAGCCAGCTGGCAGCACGATCCGCGGCCGCAACAAACCCATCGCTGCAGGCAAGCCCGCCACTGCCTGCGCCTGCCACAGGCCGTCATCGCGTTGGCTGAGCCGCCCAAGCCCCTGCTGGAATTTCCGCTGCTGGCGATACAGGCGCAGCGCCATCAGCAACACCCCGGCGAGCCATGCGCAGCAGAGCCACAACGGCCAATGCGCTATCACGGCGGGACCCGCAACCACCGCCTGCCCAACCTGCACAGCCACTTCACTGACCCGCATCGGCACGGGCGCCACCTGTGGAGCAGGCAGCAGCACCGCCAACAGCGCCACCGGCAACAGCAGCCACAGCAGATAAGCAGCACTTGCCCCCAGCCAGTGCCGCAGCGGCCGGCGCAGAACGAGTGCCAGTGCAACCGCCGCACTGCTGGCCAGGGTGGTCTTCAGCAGCAGCGCAAGGATCTCAGTGCTGCTCATCGTCGAGCCCCTCCAGCAGTTTGCGCAGCTCGGCCACGTCCTCGCGGCTGAGCCGCTGGTGCTGGCTGAAATGGGCGACCAGCGGCGCAACCCGACCATCAAACAGGCGCTCGATCAGGCTGCTGCTTTCCTCCAGCAACCAGGCATCGCGCTGCACCAGCGGCGTATACAGAAAACGCCGCCCCTCCTTGGTTGCACTGATCGCCGCCTTGTTGAGCAGGCGGTTGAGCAGGGTCTTGACCGTGGCTTCGGCCCAGTCATTGCCGCCGGGCAGTCGCGCGATGACCTCGTCTGCAGACAGCGGGTGCTGCCCCCAGAGGACTTCCATGACCACGGCCTCGGCCTCGCTGATACGGATCATCGTTTACGCCTGTAATTTTTAGCGATTACACGAGTAAACGAAAGCCATGTCAAGCCCTCACCAAGTGATTCAGGGCAGTCATGCTGTAATGCCAGCACCCCCGCAGATACCGGACACCATGCCCCATCACGTGACCGACCTCGACGCCGCCGTGGACTGGCTGCTGAGCAACATCCAAGGCCCACTGCGCATCGGCGCCCCGCTGGCGTTGGGCAAACCCCATCGTTTGCTCAATGCCTTGTATGCGCGTATCGAACACGACCCGGCGCGGCCGCTGCAGTTGTATACCGCCTTGTCGTTGAACCCGCCGAAGGCGAAGGGCGACGGACTGGAAGCGCGTTTCATGCGCCCATTCGTCGAGCGTCACTTCGGCAGCGATTTCCCTCGTCTTGCTTACTCCGACGCCATCGCCCGCGATGCGTTGCCTGCACATGTGCAGGTGGAAGAGTTCTACATGCAATCCGGCGCGCTGCTGCGGTCGACGCAGGCACAGCGCTACTACACCAGCCTCAACTACACGCATGCCGCCGATGCAGTTGCGCAGCGCGCGCCGAATGCGATCGTGCAGAAGGTGGCCTATCGCGAAGGCAGCCACCAGCTATCGCTGTCGTGCAACAACGACATCACCCAGGACACGCTCGACGCCATCGCCGCGCGTGGCCTGCCCAAGCCCTTGCTGATCGCCGAGATTGATCCGCAACTGCCGTGGCTGGGTGGCACCGCCGCCGTTGATCCGGACTTCTTCGATCTGGTGATCACCCCGCCCGGTCCCTACCCGCGGCTGTTTGGCCTGCCGCGGCAGCCGGTCAGCGATGCCGACTACGCGATCGGCCTGTATGCCAGCACCCTGGTGCGCGATGGCGGCACCTTGCAGATCGGCATCGGCACGCTGGCCGACGCGCTCAGCCACGCGCTGGTGTTGCGGCACACCGACAACGCACGCTACCGGCAGATCCTGCACGCGCTGGATCCGCAGATCGCCGAGCACCCGCTGGTGCATGAAGCAGGTGGGCTGGGGCCGTTCGAAATCGGCCTGTACGGCTGCAGCGAGATGCTCAACGAAGGCTTCCGCAAGCTGGTGCAGACCGGCGTGATCTGGCGCAAGGTGCATGACGATCTTGGCCTGATGCAGCGCCTGGCCGACGGCACTGCCAGCAATGGTGACCGCGGCCGACTTGCACGCGAAGGTGAGTACCTGCACGGTGCCTTCTACCTGGGCTCGGCCGAATTCTACGACTGGCTGCGCAATCTCCCCGATGCCGAACGCGCTGCCATCGGCATGCGCCGCATCAGTGAGATCAACCAGCTCTACGGCGGCAACGAAGCATTGGAACGCCTGCAGCGCCGCGATGCGCGCTTCTTCAACTCCTGCATGATCGCCAGTGCGCTTGGCGCAGCGGCATCGGATGCATTGGAAGATGGCCGCGTGGTCTCCGGTGTCGGCGGCCAGTACAACTTCGTGGCGATGGCGCATGCCCTGCCCGATGCACGCAGCATCCTGATGTTCCGTGCGACCCGCGAAGATGGTGGCAAACCGCAATCCAATGTGCGCTGGAACTACGGCCACACCACCATCCCCCGCCATCTGCGCGATGTCTTCGTCAACGAGTACGGCATCGCCGACCTGCGCAACCTCACCGACGAAGACTGCGTGGTCGCGATGAGCAGCATCACCGATGCGGCATTCCAGCCGGCGCTATTGGATCAAGCCAAGGCCTCGAAGAAACTCGCCGCCAGCTTCAGCGCGCCAGCACAGTGGCAACAGAACCGCGCAGGGGTACTGCGCGCGAAACTCGCCCCGTTCCGTGCCGATGGCAGTCTGCCGGACTACCCGCTTGGCAGTGACTTTGATGCCGTTGAACAGGATCTGGTACGCGCCTTGGGCTGGCTGAAATCAGCGACTGCGACGCCGATGGGCAAGCTGCGCACCGTCGTTGCAGCCTTGCGCCAAGCGCCCGCCGAGAACGATGCGATGTACATGCAGCGGATGGGTCTGGAGCGGCCTGCCAATTTTGGCGAGCGGCTCAATGCGGGCTTGTTGCGGGTTGGTCTGGCGCGGAGTACCGGGAAAGCTTGATGGTGTGCGTCGCAATCTGATCGCACACCGGGAAGCCTGTTTTTTGTGGGAGCGGCGTAAGCCGCGAAGCTGACAATCGGCAAAGGCATCGATAGCCAAGGGTTCTCAGTTTCGCGGCTTACACCGCTCCCATAATGGTTGATGTACCGGGGAAGCCCTCGAGCATGGCTCGGCACTACAGATCTGCCCCCTCCCTTTCGCGCAGCGAAGGGGAGGGTTGGGGAGGGGTTGCCTTCCGCTGGGAAAGCCCCTGCCGAGCATGGCTCGGCACTACAGACCTGCTCCCTCCCTTTCGCACAGCGAAGGGGAGGGCTTGGGAGGGGTTGGCCTTTCGCGGGGAAAGCCCCTGCCGAGCATGGCTCGGCACTACAGACCTGCCCCCTCCCTTTCGCGCAGCGAAGGGGAGGGCTTGGGAGGGGTTGGCCTTTCGCGGGGAAAGCCCCCTGCCGAGCATGGCTCGGCACTACAGTTGGGGCGAAGCCAAAACAAAGGCCGGGTTTCCCCGGCCTCTGTTCAAGACGTACAACGGAAGGCTATCAGCCTGCGATCTGCGCCTTGGCAGCTGCCACAACCGCTTCGGTGGTGATGCCGAAGTGCTTGTACAGCTTGTCGGCCGGGGCCGATGCGCCGAAGGTGTCCAGACCGATGACTGCACCGTCCAGACCCACGTACTGGCGCCAGAAACCGGTGACGCCGGCTTCGACGGCAACACGCTTGCGCACGGCATTCGGCAGCACGGACTCGCGGTAAGCGGCGTCCTGGCGGTCGAACACGTCGGTGCACGGCATCGACACCACGCGGGTCTTGATGCCGGCAGCGTCCAGCTCGGCCTTGGCGGCCACAGCCAGACCTACTTCCGAACCGGTGCCGATCAGGATCACGTCCGGGGTACCGGCGGCGTCAGCCAACACGTAACCACCGCGCTCGATCTGCTGCACCTGCTCGGCCGTACGCGGCTGCGGGGCCAGGTTCTGGCGGCTGAAGATCAGGCAGCTCGGGCCGTCCTTGCGGACGATGGCAGCCTTCCAGCTGACCGCCGATTCGGCCGCATCGCAGGGACGCCACACATCGTTGTTGGGGATGTAGCGCAGCGAGGACACGTGCTCCACCGGCTGGTGGGTCGGGCCGTCTTCGCCCAGACCGATCGAGTCATGGGTGAACACGTGGATGACGTGCGCCGGGATCAGCGCGCTCATGCGCAGCGCGTTGCGGGCGTAGTCACTGAACACCAGGAAGGTGGCGTCGAACGGCAGGAAACCGCCGTGCAGGGCCAGGCCATTGGCAATCGCGCTCATGCCGAACTCACGCACGCCGTAGTGCACGTAATTGGCATGCGGGTCTTCGCCGACCACGGTCTGCGCACCCTTCCACAGGGTCAGGTTGGAACCAGCCAGGTCAGCCGAGCCGCCGATGATTTCCGGCAGCAGCGGTGCAAAAGCCTGGATGGCGTTCTGCGAGGCCTTGCGCGAGGCGATGTTCGGCGCTTCGGCCTGCACCTGGGCGATGTAGGCATCGGCCTGGGCAATGAAGTCAGCCGGCAGTTCGCCGTGCGAACGGCGGGTCAGTTCGTCGGCGTCGGCCGGGAACTGTGCGGCGTACTTGTCGAACAGCTGTTCCCACTCGGCCTGGCGCAGGGTGCCGGTGCCGCCAGCGCGCCAGCCGGCATAGATTTCTTCCGGGATCTCGAACGGGCCGTAGGCCCAGTTCAGCGCCTTGCGGGTAGCTTCCAGTTCGTCCTTGCCCAGCGGTGCGCCGTGGCTGGATTCCTGGCCAGCCTTGTTCGGCGAGCCAAAACCAATGGTGGTCTTGCAGCAGATCAGGGTCGGCTTGTCGAACTGCGACAGCGCCTGCTCGATGCCGGCCTTGATGCTTTCCGGATCGTGGCCGTCGACGCCACGCACCACATTCCAGCCGTAGGACTCGAAGCGTGCCGGGGTGTCGTCGGTGAACCAGCCTTCCACTTCACCGTCGATGGAGATGTTGTTGTCGTCCCAGAAGCAGACCAGCTTGCTCAGGCCCCAGGTGCCAGCCAGCGATGCGGCTTCGTGCGAGATGCCTTCCATCAGGCAGCCGTCGCCCATGAACACCCAGGTGCGGTGGTCGACGACTTCGAATTCCGGGCGGTTGTAGCGCTGCGACAGCAGCTTCTCAGCCAGCGCGAAGCCCACGGCATTGGCCAGGCCCTGACCGAGCGGGCCGGTGGTGGTTTCCACGCCCGGGGTTTCATGACGCTCCGGGTGACCGGCAGTGCGGCTGCCCAACTGGCGGAAGGCCTTCAGTTCCTCGATCGGCAGGTCGTAGCCGCTCAGGTGCAGCAGCGCATAGTGCAGCATCGAGCCGTGGCCGTTGGACAGCACGAAACGGTCGCGGTTGAACCACTTCGGGTTGTTCGGGTTGTGACGGAGATAGTCGTTCCAGAGTACTTCGGCGATATCGGCCATGCCCATCGGCATGCCGGGATGACCGGACTTGGCGGCTTCTACCGCATCAGCGGCAAGGAAACGGATGGCGTTCGCCAACTGGCGGCGGGTGGGCTGCGTCATGGGTCGTCAGAATCAGGAGGCTCCCGCGGAACTGCGGGCGGCCTATTGTCCCACAAGCTACCGCCGGGATCAGTCCGGAAAGGCTGACGATAGTTTGCATTCGTTTCGCCTGAGAGGAATACGTCCCAAGCAAAACGGCCACCCTGAACCGGGTGGCCGTGGTTACCGCAAACCCGCCGGAACTCAATCCTGCGGATGATGCCGGCCGACGCTTTCGTCACTCTCTCCGCGCGCCACCAGGGTGGTCAGGGCCAGGTCACCGGTCACGTTCAGCGCGGTACGGCACATGTCCAGGAAGTGGTTCACACCCAGAATCAGGCCGATACCGGCAGGATTGACGCCGACCATGGCACAGATCAGCGCCACCACCGGCAGCGAGCCGGACGGCACTCCGGCAGTACCGATACCGCCAAGGATGCAGACCACCATCACCATGAACTGCTGGCCGATGCTCAGGTCCACGCCGAAGAACTGCGCCAGGAAGATCACCGTCACGCCCTCGAACAGCGCGGTGCCGTTCTGGTTGGCGGTGGCGCCGACGGTCAGCACGAAGCGCGAGACCTTGTGCGGGAAGCCCATCTGGTCGGCCACGCGCAGCGCGGTCGGCAGGGTCGCATTGGACGACGCGGTGGAGAACGCCATCACCGTGGCTTCCTGGGTCTGCCGGAAGAACTGGATGGGCGAGCGCCCGGCCAGCTTTACCGCGATGCCGTAGCTGACAAACATATGGGTCGCCAACGCCAGCACCACCACGCCCACATAGGCGCCCAGCTTGATCAACAGGTCGAAGCCGAAGATGGCCGCCAGGTTGAACATGAAGCAGGCCACGGCATACGGCGCCAGGCGGATGACCAGGTTGATCAGGGTCATCGAGATCTCGAACAGGCCTTCGATGCCCTTGCGCAGCGTGGCCACCTTTTCGGCCGGCGACAGCACCATGCCGATGCCCAGCATCAACGCGAAGAACATCAGCGACAGGATCTTGCCGTTGTCCGAAGCCGCGTCGAGCACGTTGTTGGGAACGATCGACAGCAGCATGTCCAGGCCCTTGGGCGCGGAGCCTGCACCGGCCACGATCGCCTGGCTGCGCTCGGCGTTCTCGGCCAGCAGCTTGGCGGCTACCCCCGGGTCAACACCGGCGCCGGGCTGGAACAGATTGACCAGCACCAGGCCGATCAGGACCGCCACACCGGACAGCACGATCGTGTAGGCCAGCGACTTCCAGCCAATGCGTCCCAGCGAGCGGATATCGCCCATCTCCGACACGCCCATCACCAGCGCCGAGAAGATCAGCGGCACGATCAGCATGAAGATAAGGCTCAGGAACAGCCCGGAAACCGGCGTGGTCAGATAGGTGGTCACCGCGTGCACCCAAGCCGCGTCAGGGCTGACGAGGTGCACGAACAGGCCCAGCAGCAGACCGAAGCCGAAGCCGATCCCTATCTTCCAGTGGAACGGCATTTTGGCGGTGGTCTTGGCGGCATTGGCCATAAGTGGGTTTCCCTCCAGAGAATGGATCAGCTTAACAGACGATGTACAACCGCCCTTTTCAGCCTTGTCCTGGATAGAGAGGGTCCAACAACGGTTTTTCCACCACCGCGGTTTGCCGCCAGCGCGGCCCAGCCTTGAATACCTCACGCAACTGGGCACGCGCAGCGCTCACATCGCCCTCGCCGCCCCAGCGCGCGCGCTGCATGCGCAGCAGCGCTTCGCGTTGCGCAGGGTCGTCCAGCTTCTCGATCACCGCGTCCAGCCCATCCACACCGCCCATCGCGGCAAGGATGTGTGCCACCTCGTCCAGGCTGCCGGCATCCAGGGCACGGCGCAGGTCCGTCGTGCTGTAACGCGAGACCGAGCCTGCAACCAGAGTCACATGTTCACCACGGACAACCGCCACGTTGCGGCGGCGCGACAGCCCCCAGATCAGCGTGGCCAGCCACAACAAGGCAAAACCGGCCGCCAGCGCTGGCCACAACCAGTTGTTCGCCACGTCCTGCGACGCCGCCAAGGCATTGCCTGCAGCCAGAGCGGCAGAACCGTTCGCTGCCGGTTGCACCAATGGCGGTGCGACCATGCCGGTGTTGCTGCCTTGGGCAATCTGCAACGACAGTGCCGGCAGCGAAGTGGTGCGTGCCTGCCCGGCGGCCACATCCCACCATTGCATCTGGATCCCCGGCACGGCCAGCGCGCCACTCTGCTGCGGCACGATCGAATAACGCCGCGTCAGCTTCAGCTGTGGACTGGAGCCCTCGAAGGTTTCATCGAACTGCGGTGGCTCGGCGAACACCTGCGCGTTGTCGCCCAGCGACGGCACCGGCAACTCCGGGAACTGTGCCTTGGTCGCACCGCTGGCGATTGCCTCCACTTCGATCGCAATCGCCTCACCGGTACGCCCGCTGTTGGGCGCGGCGGTATAGCGCAGTTGCAGGTTCTTCAGCGGCAGCCACGGTTGCGGTGCATCGGCGGGCGTGGCCCGCACCTGCAAGGTCTGGTCGGGACCACGGGCGCTGAGCTGGCCATTGTCGCGGCCGAAGAAATCGTCAAAGAAGCCACCTGCGCCCTGCCCGCTGAAACGGGCGCCGGCCACCTGCAAGGGGCCGCTGCGTTCTGGAATCAACAGGAAACGGCGCTCGACCACGTTGTAACGGCGTCCACCGACTTCGCGCACGGAAGTGCGGTCATCGCCAACGCGCTGCAGCGACGCCGCAGCCGGGGTATCCAGCACCAGTTCGCCAGACGCCAGCTGGGTGGCGAAGTACAGCCGCACCACCACACCCACACTCTGCTGCACGTAGGGCTGCTTGTCATCGACCTCGGTCTCGATGAAAGCCACTGCATTGCCGTCACGACTGGCGACCGGCGCCTCGTCAACCTTCACCAGCAAGGGCGTGGTGCTGCCGCCGCCCACACGCAGCGCCGGGATGTCGAGCATGCCGGTACGGCGCGGTGTCAGCGCCACCGCGTACTGGGCGTAGTTGCGCGAGCCGCCGCCCCCCATCTGCAGCTGGCGGCTGCTGCTCTGCGCACCGATCACGAAGTCTGCTTCCAACGGCGCGTAGTCCGGGCTGCCGGACTGGTCGGTTTCGATGGTCAGCGTGACCGACTCATTCTGCTTGATGCTGTCGCGGTCCAACCAGGCACGTGTCTGCGCCTGCAACAGACCAGTGACAGCCAACAGGCCGAGCAACAGCCACAGCTGCATGGCGCTGCCGGTGTGATTCTTTCTCATCGTTTTTCCCGCATACGCCGCTCGTATTCGAGCTGGAATTTCGCTTTCAACAAATTACCCGGCTCATCCGGCACCCGCTGCATCCAGGCCTCCACGGCCTGCTGCTGCTCACGCTGCGCAGGTGTCATTGCTGCCTGCGCGGCCGCGTTCTGCTGCTCACCTTCGCGCGCCTGTTGCTGACGCATGGCCTCGGCCATGCGCTGGCTCTGCGCTTGATCGGCCTGCTCCTGCCTGCCTGCATCTTCGCTCTGTGGCGGCTGCTGATCCTTGCCGGATGACGATTTGCCGTCCGCCTGCGGATCGCGCCCAGGGGACTGCTGGCCCTGTTGCGGCTGACCCTGCTGCCCTTGCTGTCGACCTTGTTGATTCTGCTGCGAAGGATTCTGCTGCCCGTTCTGTGGCGGACTCTGCTGCCCGGGCTGGTCCTTTCCTTGCTGCGGCTTCGACGGGTTCTGCTGATTGCCTTGCTGGCCCTGCTGCGATTTCCGCTTGCGCGCGGCATCCACCGCGGCACGGTTGGCCACCGCGTCCTGCATCCCGGGATGCGCCTTCAGTGCGCGATCATAAGCAGTGATCGCCTCGTCGTACTTGCCTTGGCGGGCAAGCGCATTGCCAAGGTTGTACCAGCCCTGCTCGTTGTCGATGCCTTCGAATTTCTTCTGCGCGGTGGCGAAATCACCAAGCCGGTACGCTTCCACACCTTCACCCAGACGCTGGTGCTGGCGCTGGTCGGCGCGCTGCCACCAGCCGCCTTGCTCGGCCGCATGTGCAGGCTGCAGCACCGGCAGCATCAGGCATAGCGCAAGTACCGGCAGCACCCGGCGTGGACGACGGAACGCGAACACCGCCAGCAACAACAGCGGCGGCAACAACCAGTAGCCCTCGTCCTGCCACTGCTTGCCAGCACTGGCCTGTTGCTGGCGATCCTGCGCAGCTGCAAGCGGCTCCAGCACCCCCAGCGCCTGCAGGTCGGCCGAGGTGTTGGCAATGCGCTGATAAGCGCCGCCGCCAGCTGCTGCCAAAGCACGCAGCGAAGTTTCGTCCAGATGCGCCTGTTCAATCGCGCCACGCTGATCGCGATAGGAGGCGCCCTGCAGGCTGCCCAGTCCCAGCGCCGAGACCCGATAACCGGCAGCACGCAGCTTGGCCGCCTCGGCCAGTGCTGCCGCATCAACGTGATCGCTCAGCAACAGGATCTCGCCGTTGCGCGCGCCGGACCGCTTCAACAGATCGCCAGCCCAGCGCAATGCCTTCTCCGGACGCTGGCCATCGGCTGGCATCACTTCCGGCGCCAAGGCGTCCAGGAACAGGGCGACATTGGCCGCGTCATCGGTCAGCGGTGCCACCGTGAATGGCTCATAGGCGAAAGCGACCAAGGCCACTTCGCCGCCCTTGCGCTCACGCAGCAGACTGCCCAGCTTCGCCCGTGCCTGCAGCAAGCGCGACGGCGGCAGGTCGGTAGCGCGGATGCTGCTGGACAGGTCAAGCACGATCACCAGCGGTGTCTTCGATTCCCATAGTGGTTGTTCCAGCTGACGCCAGCTCGGGCCGGCAAGCGCGAGCACCGCCAACGTCAAGCCAAGCGCCAACACCGCGCTACCCCACCATCCGCGCTTGCCGCCATCAGCAAGCAAGTGGGCCAGCAGGTGCGGGTCCACGGCCTCGTGCCAGCGCGCACTGCGATGGCGCCGCCACCAGCTACCCAGCAAGGCTGCCGGCACCAGCAACAAAGCCCACAGCCACTCCGGGCGCAGAAAGTGCAGATCCTGCCAATTGATCATGACCGCAGCCCCCGCCAGGCCAATGCCACCACACCCAGCAACAAGGACAACGCCAATGGCCATGGATAGCGCTCGATGCGTGGCCGCACTGCCGGGCCAGCGTCCTTCACCGGTTCCAGTCGGTCCAGTTCGGCATAGATGTTGACCAGCTCATCGGTATCGCGGGCGCGGAAGAAACGACCGCCGGTTTCACCAGCCACCTTGGTCAAAGTGGCTTCGTCCACCTGGTCATCAGCGCCGGGCAACTGCACGCCAAACAAGGACATGCCACCGCTACCGCCGAAGGCGATGGTGTAGACGCGCACCCCTTCGGCCTTGGCCAGCTCCGCCGCCTTCAACGGCTCCAGCACGCCGGCGGTATTCACGCCGTCGGTCAATACGATCAGTACGCGCTGCCCCTGCGGTTGTTCGCGCAGGCGCTTCACCGACAGCGCAATCGCGTCGCCCAACGCCGTCTCACGCCCGGCCAGGCCAACCACGCTGTCGCGCAGTTGATCACGCACTGTAGCGCGATCGGTGGTCAGCGGCGTCAATGCATAGGCGCGCTGACCAAACACCAGCAGGCCAATGCGGTCGCCTTCGCGACGCTCGAGAAAGTCGGCCAGCACTGCCTTGGCAGCAGTCAACCGGTCCACCACCTGCCCGCCAAGCTGCATGTCCGGCTCGCTCATGCTGCCGGACAGGTCCACCGCCAACATCATCTGCCGGGCCTGCCGCGGCGGCTCGATCGGCTCACCCAGCTGCTGCGGGCGCGCCAATGCGGCACACAGGCACAACCAGGCCAACCACAGCAGCAACGTCTGCAGAAACGCACCGGCGCGCGAGGGCGCCCGGCCCTGCAGACGCGCCGGCTCATAAGGCACACGTAACGCCGCCCCGTTCTGTTCACGCAACGGCCACAACAACATCAGCAGCGGCAATGGCAGCACCAGCCATGCCCAAGGCCACGCAAACGCCGGCAACAGGCTCAACCAGTTTGCAATCGTGTCCTGCATCAGCGGCGCCCGGCCATCAATTGCAGAAAACGGCTGCGGGCCAGCTGGCAGACACGATCGACCTGCGCGACCTCAAGCGCTGGGCGGAAGCCGCCGTCCAGCAGCAGACGTCCATCGCCGCTGCTGAAATCAGCGCCCTTGGCCCCATCGAGAAAACGCAGCCACGCCTCGCCCTGCAACTGCACGGCCTGCGGATCAAGCCGTCGCGCCGCACGGCGCAGCAGCTCCGAGGCTGCGGCCAGCTTGGCAGGCCCCTGCTGCGCCGCCTGTACCTGCCGGTCAAACAGCGTCATCCAACGCTGCAATCGGCGCCGGCGAAAGAGATGGATGGAAAGCACGATCAGAGCAATCACCACGATCGCGCCAATCAGCAGCCACCAGCCCGGCGCCAGCGGCCACCAACCCGGTGCTGCCGGCAAGTGCACATCACGCAGCTGCAGTTGGGCGGCCATCAGCCCACGCTCCGGTTTGGTGCGGCGCCCAGCCAGGCATCGCTGGCGTCGTCGGTTACCAAGGTGCTGACGCGGATGCGCCGACCCGGCAGCTGCCGACACAGGTCTTCGACCGGGCCAATCAGCGCGTCATGCCAGGCATCGCGTACAGCGGACGAGGTCAGATCCAGTTGCAGGCGGCCGGATCGCGTTGCCAGCGGCAGTACACAACTCGGCGGTGAGATTTCCAGGGGATCAAGCAACAACACCAACTCCACTTCAACATGCATCGACAGTGCCGACCAGGTTGCTGCAGGCACTGCCTGTGCGCTGGCTGGATCAGCCAGCACCACCGCGCGCGCGCCGGGATGCAATACCCGCGCAGCCTGCTCCAAGGCCAGCTGCAATCCGCCATCATCGGCAGGCCGTTCGCCATACCAGCGCACCAAGGCATCCAGCGCCCGCAAGACGCCGCGCGTACCACCCGCCGGTGGCACCAGGGCCTGCTGCGCGGAGCCGCGCAGCGCCGCAATCCTGTCCCCGTCGCGCAACGCCGACCATGCCGCCACCGCACCAGCACGTGCCGCCTGCACCGACTTGAAACGTACCCGTGTACCGAAGTACAGGGCCGCAGCGGTATCAGCAATCAACAAGGTGACCCGCTCACGCTCGGTCTGGAAGGTCTTGGTATGCGTTGCATCCGTGCGCGCGGTCAGCTTCCAGTCGATATGCCGTGCATCGTCGCCAGGCACGTACTCACGTGACTCGGCATATTCCATACCGCGACCACGCAGCATCGATGCGGCACGTCCACTTACCGCGTAGTGCCCCCGGCGGGCCTTGCGGCCGCCATTGGCAGCGCCACGCAACGCAATCAGCTCAGCCAACTGCGGGCGGATGCCGTCTTCGACAGCCGCAACCGTCTGCGTTTGTCTGGCTACGGGCGCACTCATCGCTGACCCGCCAGCAAACGAGGCCTCATGATCATTCCATCAACGCCGCAAGTCATCACACCCTGCCTCAAGGCAGAGGCACGCAATCAAGCAACGCCGCCACCAGGCGCTCACCATCCCAGCCCTCGGCCGCGGCCTCGTAGCTTGGCAGCACACGATGGCGGAGCACGTCGGCTGCCACGGCGCGGATGTCATCAGGGGTGACGTAGTCACGGCCGGCCAACCATGCGCGGGCACGCGCGCAACGTTCCAGTGCGATCGAACCGCGCGGGCTTGCGCCCCAGGCAATGCGCTTGGCCAGCTGCGCGTCATACGCACTGGCGTCACGCGAGGCCAACACCAGCGCGATCAGATAGCGCTCAAGCTGCGGCGCCATATGCAGCTCCAGCACCTCGCGACGGGCCTGTTCAATCTTCTGCAGCGAGATCTTTTCTATCGTCACCTGCTGCGGCCGCATCGCGCGCAATGCGCGCTCGCGCGCGAGCCGCAGGATCTCGGTTTCGGCGCTGGCATCCGGGTAGCCAATGCGCACATGCATCAGAAAACGGTCCAGCTGCGCCTCCGGCAG
The DNA here is from genome assembly GCF_056760155.1 of Stenotrophomonas sp. STEN022. NCBI lineage: Bacteria > Pseudomonadati > Pseudomonadota > Gammaproteobacteria > Lysobacterales > Lysobacteraceae > Stenotrophomonas > Stenotrophomonas sp. STEN022. Next base: position 21,216 of record NZ_JBRREG010000035.1, on the reverse strand, counting down.
CGGGAAGGTCCCCTCCTGCTCGATCGGGTTCTGCGTGGCCATCACCAGAAACACGTCAGGCAACGGATAGGTGTTGCGGCCTACCGTCACCTGGCGCTCGCCCATTGCTTCGAGCAGGGCCGACTGCACCTTGGCCGGGGCACGGTTGATTTCGTCGGCGAGCAGGATCGGGTGGAAGATTGGCCCGGCCTGGAACTCGAAGCGGCCTTCCTGCGAACGCCAGATATCGGTACCGGTGAGGTCGGCGGGCAGCAGGTCCGGGGTGAACTGGATGCGCGCGAAGCTGGCATCGATGCGCGAAGCCAGGGCGCGGATGGCGGTGGTTTTGGCCAGGCCGGGTGCACCTTCGACCAGCAGGTGACCGTCCGCCAACAGCGCGGTCAGCAGCCGGTCGACCAGCAACGACTGGCCAACGATTTCGCTGGACAGGGCGTCGCGCAATGCAGTGAATTCCTGATGCAGGCCGTTGTCACGGACCACGGCATCGTCTTGGTTGGGCAGCTGTGGGGGCAGGTTCATAGGCGCAGTTTGACCGATCTGCGGTGAAATGGTTCCAAACCTCAGCCTGCAAACGGAAAAGGGCCGCTATAGCGGCCCTTTTCCTTAGATGTAACAAGTGCTTACTGGGCAGCCTTGGCTACGCGCAGGATCTTCGGGGTCACGAACACCAGCAGCTCAGCCTTGTCCTTGCTGCGACCGCGCTTCTTGAACAGATTGCCCAGGAACGGGATATCGCCCAGGAACGGCACCTTGCTGATGCTGGTGCGGTCATTGAACTCATACACGCCGCCGATCACAACGGTTTGACCGTCGTCCACCAATACCGCGGTGTTGATTTCGCGGCGGTTGATGATCGGCACAACACCAAAGTTGTCCACTTCCAGATATTCGTCGACTTCGTCCTTCTTCACATTCATGTTGAGGAAGACACGATTGTCCTGGGTGATGGTCGGCGTGACCTTCAGCTCCAGCAGTACTTCCTTGAACTGGACATTCGGCGTTGCCGCAGTACCACCGGTACCACCGGTAATGGTGACGTAGCCGATTTCCTTACCCTGCTTGATGACGCCTTCGCGCTGGTTGGCGGTGACGATACGCGGGTTGGAAATGACTTCACCGCGACCTTCTTCCTGCAACGCGGAAAGCTCCAGGTCCAGGTTGAAATTGGCGCCCAGCAAGGTATAGGCGATGCTCGGAGCTCCACTCGCCTTCGCGCTGGTGAAGGTGCCGGCAGGAAGACTGACATTCAGCCCGCGATTGGCATTGCCGGTACCACTGGTGCCACTGCCTATGGTCCCGACGTTGCTGCCATTGTTGTAGCTGCGGGTACCACCGATGCCGAATTTCGCACCCAGGTCACGAGCGAAAGTGTCAGTGGCGATCACGATACGACCTTCAATCAGTACCTGATCCACCGGTCGATCAATCACTCCGATCAGCTCACGCATCTGCGCGACCTTCTTCGGAATATCACTGATCATCAACGTGTTGGTACGCTCATCAGCCACCAGGCGACCACGCGGCGACAGGAAGCCGTTCTCCTGCGAGCTGTTGTTGCCGCCGCCACCGCTGCCATTATTACTGTTGCCAATTCCCTTGGCCTCGGTCAGCGCTTTGAAGATCGCCTCGGCACTGTGGTAATTGATCTGTACGTAGTCGGTGATCAGGTCAACGCGATTATCGATGGCGATACGCGCGTCTTCCTTGTCCTGTTCGAACTTGGCCAGCTCCGGCTGCGGCGCAACCCAGACCACGCCACCGTCACGGCGTTTGTCCAGGCCCTTGGCGCGCAGCACGATGTCCAGCGCCTGATCCCATGGCACATTGACCAGACGCAGGGTCACATTGCCCTGCACCGTGTCGGATGCGACCACATTGAGATTGGACTCTTCGGCGATCAACTGCAGCACCGTGCGCACCGGCACGTCCTGGAAGTTGAAGGTCACCGGACGGCCGCTGTAGCCACGTGCAGCCACCGTAGCGGCCGCCTGCGCAACCGTCTTGGAGGTAACTGCGCCGGTTGCCACGTCAGCCTGGCGCGGAGTGATCTCCACCACATACTCGTTGCCGGTCTGATAGGCCAGCGAGTCGAACGCGCCGCTGGTGCTGAGCACCAGCTGCGAACCCTGCCCGGACGGCTTGGCGTCAATACGCTGCACCGGCGTGGCGAAATCAACGACGTTGAGCGGGCGTTGCAGCTCGGCCGGCAACACGGCGTTGCCAACATCGATCACGACGTTGTTGCCTTGGTTGCGCAGGTCCGGGCTTGCACCCTGGCCGTCGAACTGCATGATCAACCGCCCGGCACCATCGTCGCCGCGCTTGAAGTCGATCTTGGTTACGGAAACCGCCTTCACCGCCTGCTGCGAGGCTGCGGCTGCGCCGCCAACACCCGTAACCGGCTGTGCTGCGTAAGAAGAGCCGCACACCGCTGCCAACGCCACTCCCAAGGCGCAGACGCGGACCAGTGCATGGCGCCGGATGGGACGCAGGCTCAGGGCTTTGGTAAAAGTCATCGTGCTATCCCCTAATCAATCAACGATCGTCCAGTGCAAGCGAAGCTGGGCGTTCCAGCCAGCCACCTGCACCGTCCGGCACTAGTTCAATCAACTCGATCCCGTCTTCGCGTACGCCAGTCACACGGCCATCGCTCTGACCCATGTACACCCCAGGACGTACACGGTAGGTGACCTTGTCCGGCCCCATCACCAGTGCCACGGCACCCGCGCCGCTGCCGATCGTGCCAACCATGTCCAGGCTGTCCAGCGGGAACCCTTCGAGCGGTTCCTTGCGACGGTTCGGATCCGGCCGCAACTGGCTGTTGCCATCATCGGACACCCAGGCGTCACTGAACGGATCGCGCAGGCCTTGAGCCGAATATTCAAAGGTCTCGAACTGCTGCATCACCGGCAGAGCCTCCAACGGCTCGGCTGGACGTGCACGCACGTCGGCAGTCCATTTTTCAAGATTGGGCGCGTCACCAGGCGTGCTGGTGATGCCGCGGGCGCAACCGCCCAGCAGCACTACGCAGGCCACACCCAACGCCAGGGAGGAAACATTACGCATGATCACTTCCCTCCCTTTTTCTTGGCATCGGCAGCGGCCTTTTGCTGATCAGCCAACTCGGTGTCATCCAGGTACCGATAGGTCTTGACCGTACCGGACAACTCCAGCGCGCCACCGGGCGTGATCACGCCCTGTCCGCCCTTGGGCTGCAGATTGATGTCATGCATGGTCAGGATGACCACGCGAGGCAATGAGGCCACGCCACTGACGAACGCACCGAACTGGTGGTAACTGCCCACCAGGCGCAGTGCGATCGGCTTCTCGGCATAGAACTCTTTCAAGGTCTCGTCACCGGGCTTGAAAAGCTCGTTGTTCAAACCGCTGGACAACGCGGTCTGCGAGACGTCGATGATCAGATCCGGCATCTCCGTCTTGCTGGGCAACTGGCGCAGCATCTGCTGCAAGACCTGCTCCATCTGTGCCAGCTGCTGCTTCAAAGGCTCCAGATTGACCGCACGCTTCTGTTCGGTCTCGAAGTCCTGGCGCAAGGATGCTTCCCTGTTCACCAGTTCCTCCAGCTCCCCTCTCTGCCCACTGATGATCAACAGGTAAGACAGGCCGAAGATCAGCAAGGACAGCAACACGCAGAACACGGCCTTCGCGTTGCGCGGCCAGGCACCGATATTGTTGAAATCCAGCTCTTTGGCGTTGAATTTCTTGCTCACGAACGGGCCTCCTTCTGCGCCGGCGCTGCTGGCGCTGTCTCGCCCTTTGGCTTCTCCACCCCGCTGGCAGGCGCAGCCGGCGCTGCCGGCGACGCAGCAGCGGGAGCACCAGGTGCAGCAGCAGCCGGAGCCGGAGCCACCGCTGCGGCATCTGCTGCGATCGGCGCGGTGCCTGCTTCGGCCTGGCCATCGCTCGGTGCCGGCAGCTGCACCCTCAGCGTGAACACGTACGGAAGGGACTTGATGTCGACAACCGCACCGCCTTTCTGCTGCGTATCCTGCGCACGCGCCTCGATGATGGTCAGTTCCGGATTCCTCATCCAGCCCGAGGTCTCGAGATTGCGCATATAGGCACTGACGCGGGCGTTGGACTGCGTACGGCCTTCCAGCGTCAGGGTCTCGCCCTCCTGCTTCAGTGCGGTGAGCACCACGCCATCGGGAATGGTGCGCACCAACGAATCAAACAGGTGCACCATCTGCGAACGCTTGCCTTGCAGCTCCTCGATCACCGCCTTGCGGTCGAGCAGACGCTTTTTCTGCTCGTCCAGGCGATCGATTTCCTTGTTCTGCTCCTTGACCTTGGCGATCTCGGTCTCAAGGTAGGCATTACGTTCGTTCTGCCCGCTGATCTGCTGGCTGAAGTAAAACCACAGCAAGCCCGACAGCACCACGCCACTGAGCGCGGCAAAGCCCAGCATCCCGTAGAACTCACGTTGACGCTGTTTGCGGCGCTCCTCGCGCCACGGCAATAGATTGATCCGTGCCATCAGTCAAACCCCCTCATGGCCAGACCTGTCGCGATCATCAACGCCGGCGCATCCTGGTTCAGTGCATGCGCCTGGACCTTCGGCCCCAAGGTCATCTGCGCCAAGGGATTGGCCACCGAGGTCGCCACGCCCAGCTGTTCTTCGACCATGGTCGGCAAACCGATCAGGGCGGCACAGCCGCCGGCCAGCACGATGTGGTCAACGCGGTTGAACTCGCTGCCAGCGTAGAAGAACTGCAACAGGCGGCTGATCTGCTGCACCGTCGCTTCTTTGAACGGTTCCAGCACTTCAACCTCGTAGCTCTCCGGCAAGCCGCCCTGGCGCTTGGCCAAGCCCGCTTCCTCGTAGCTGAGCCCGTAGCGGCGCATCACCTCATCGGTGAGCTGTTTGCCGCCGAACACCTGTTCGCGGCTGTACAGACTGCGCCCACCACGCAAGACGTTGAGCGTGGTCATGGTTGCGCCGATGTCGACCAGCGCCACCACGCCGTCACTGGGTACAGCCAGCTCGCTGGCGACCAATGCAAACGCGTTCTCAATCGCGAACGCCTCCACATCCATCACCTTGGCGGTCAGCCCACCCAGCTCCAGCGCGGATTGACGCAGTTCCACGTTCTCCGAGCGCGACGCGGCCAGCAGTACCTGCACCATTTCTGGATTGTTCGGCACTGGACCCAGCACTTCGAAATCAAGGTTCACTTCGTCGATCGGGTACGGGATGTAATTCACCGCCTCCAGTTCGACCTGTGCCTCCATCTCGCTCTCGTCCAGGTCTGCCGGCATCGGGATCACCTTGGTGATCACCGCAGAGCCGGCAACAGCGGCGGCCGCCCCCTTGGCCTTGCTGCCTGAACGCGCGACAGCACGACGAATCGCTTCGCCGACTGCTTCGACTTCGACAATGTTTTTCTCCACCACCGCGTTCGGCGGAAGAGGTTCCACGGCGTAATGTTCCACGCGGAAACGGTTACCGCTGCGGGAAAGCTGAAGCAGCTTTACCGCAGTCGAACTGATGTCGACACCAATGATTGGCGCCTGACTCTTTGGGATAAGCCCCACGGATTCTCCCCTGCCGACGGGCACTTGGACGCAAGTCTTGCGTCGGCGCATTAATAACGTTTTTTCAGCAAATGGCAACCATCCGGAATGCGAGACGCGATCTGCATCACGTCGCCCAGCTGTATCCCCATTTGCTCTCCCCAGGACGCGGCCCCAGCCGCTCCCCTGCGTAATCTATACTCTGCGGCTACAAAAACCGCAATCGGGACTTCTGGATGCCACGTTTTCGTCGCTGGCTGCGTTGGCTGCTGGCCCTCTTTGTCGCCTTTTCCCTGGTCGGCGCAATCGCCATCGGCTCGCTCTATTACGTTGTCTCGTCCAAGCTCCCGGACGTGCAGGCGCTGCGCAATGTTGAATTGCAGGAGCCCATGTATGTCTATGATAACGAAGGGAAATTGATGGCGGTATTCGGCGAGACCCGCCGTTACCCGGTACAGATGAAGGACGTCCCGGAGCGCCTGAAGCAGGCTTTCCTGGCCACCGAGGATGCTCGTTTCTACCAACACGACGGCATCGACTACAAGGGTATTGCCCGCGCCGTATGGCTGATCGCGCGTACCGGCTCCAAGGACGGTGTACCCGGCGGATCGACGATTACCCAGCAGGTTGCGCGGCAATTCTTCCTCAGCAGCGAGGTCAGCTACACCCGCAAGTTCGCCGAAATCCTGCTTGCCCGCAAAATCGAGAGTGAGCTGAGCAAGGACGAGATCTTCGAGCTGTACCTCAACAAGAGCTTCTTCGGTAACCGTGCCTATGGCATCGGCGCCGCCGCCGAGTACTACTACGGCAAGAAGCTGGGCGAGCTCGACCTGGACGAAATGGCCTCGCTGGCCGGCATCCCCAAGTTTCCCTCCAGCGGCAACCCGCTGAGCAACCCCGAACGCGCACGCCAGCGCCGCGACAACTATGTACTGCAGCGCATGGCCGACCTGGGCTACGTCAGCCAGGCCGAGGCTGATGCGGCCAAGGCCGTGCCCATGCACGCCAGCCCGCATGAGCCGCCGGTGCAGGTGTATGCGCCGTACGTGGCCGAGCTGGTGCGCCAGGAAATGATCGCCAAGTACGGCAGCGACGTGCTCAACAAGGGTTACCACGTCACCACCACCATCAATGGCCAGTTGCAGGAAGCCGCCAACACGGCGGTGCGCGATGGCCTGCACACCTACGACCATCGCCATGGCTGGCATGGCGTCGAGCAGCATTTCGACGTCGCTGCCGATGCCGACAACACCGCACTGGCCCGGCATATCAGCAGCATCCCGACGCAGTCGGGCCTGCAAGCCGCAGTGGTTTCGGCCACCCATGCCGACGGCAGCATCACCGTAGTCCTGGCCGACCGCAGCGAACTGGTGCTGCCGGTAGCGTCCAGCCGCTGGACCAACCGCAGCCCGGCCAAGCTGGTCACCCGCGGCGACATGATCCGCGTACGCGCCGGTGCCAAGGAAGGCGAGTGGCTGATCGACCAGATTCCGCGCGGTCAAGCCGCGCTGGTCTCGGTGGATGCCGAAAGCGGGGCATTGCGCGCCCTGGTCGGCGGTTTCAGCTTTGCCGGCAACAAGTTCAACCGCGCCACCCAGGCGCGCCGCCAGCCCGGCTCCAGCTTCAAGCCGTTCGTCTATGCCGCTGCTTTCGACAAGGGTTTCAACCCTGCCTCGATCGTGCTGGATGCGCCGGTGGTATTCCGCGACCGCCGCGGCAAGACCTGGCAGCCGCAGAACGATGGCGGCGGTTTCCGCGGCCCGATGCGCCTGCGCGAGGCGCTGGTGCAGTCACGCAACCTGGTCTCGGTGCGCCTGCTCGACAGCATGGGCGTGGACTACGCGCGCAAATACATCAGCGAATTCGGCTTCCAGGAAGCCGAGCTACCGCCGAACCTGTCGATGTCGCTTGGCACCGCCTCGCTGACCCCCTTGTCGGTGGCGCGCGGTTACGCCGTGTTCGCCAATGGCGGCTCGCGTGTGGACACCTGGATCGTTGACGAGATCAAGGACCGCGACGGCAACGTGATCTTCAAGGAAAACCCGGCCATGGCCTGCCGCGGCTGTGGTGGCACCTCCACTGCGGGCGCAGCACCCGTCAGCCAGGTCGTGGACGGCTTCAACTTCGGCGCCGAGGCAACCCCCGCTCCGGTTGCCGCCAAGCCCACCGAGGCCAAGCCCGAGACCATCGAGCCAGCCAAGCCGGTAAATCCGAATGCCCGCACCGCACCGCGCGCCATCGACGAACGTACCGCTTACCAGCTGGTATCGATGATGCGTGATGTGGTCCAGCGCGGCACCGGCACCGCGGCCAAGGTATTGGGCCGCGAAGATGTGGGCGGCAAGACCGGCTCGACCAATGATCACCGCGACGCCTGGTTCTCCGGCTTCGGCGGCCCACTGGCGACCACCGTGTGGGTCGGCCGTGACGACTTCCGCTCGCTGGGCTACCGCGAGTACGGCGGCAAGGCAGCCCTGCCAATCTGGATCGACTACATGCGCGTTGCGCTGAAAGACGCTCCCATCGCCAAGAACGACCCGCCGTCAGGCATGGTCCAGGCGACGCTGAATGGCGCCGTTGAGTGGGTCAAGACCGAAGATCTGGATCGGGTGCAGGACTTCGACTTCGGCCAGCAGAGTCACACCACCGACGACGCTGCCTTCGATATCTTCTGATCCACCCAACAGGCGGCGGGACGCACGCCCCGCCGCCTGCCTACAATCGGGCCAGCAACCACGAGACTGGAAGCCGATGCCGTCATCGCCACCGCAATCCCCCCTCCGCAACACCCGCGAGCGGCAACTGATCGCGCAGGAGGCGGCTCGCTTGATCGCCGAAAGCGGCATTCATGATCTTGAGCACGCGCGCCGCAAAGCCGCGGCAAAACTTGGCATCGCCGGCGAAGCCTTGTGGCCACGCCTGAGCGAGATCGAGCAGGCATTGCGCGAGCATCAGCTGCTGTTCGCCTCCAGCAGCCAACCCGGCGCGCTGCACGAGCGTCGCGAATCAGCATTGCAGGCCATGCAGTTCCTGCAGTCCTTCCAACCACGCCTGACCGGCGCAGTGCTGAGCGGGCTGGCCACCGGCGACAGCCCGGTCATCCTTCACCTGCATTGCGATGACCCTGATGCCGTGCAGCGCTTTCTGCACGAACAGCGCATTCCTGTCGAAGCGCGCACCTGGTCACTACGCTTGGCAGGACAGTCGTCCAAACAGCACTATCCAGGCTGCGAGTTCGCTGCCGATGGCATCGCCTTCGAGCTGGTGGTGCTGCCTGAAGACGCATTGCGGCAGCCGCCGGTTTCGGCCGACGACGGCAAGCCCCTGCCGCGCGCGACATTAGCGCAACTGAGGCAACTGCTGGCGCAAGAGCAGAGGTAGTGCCGAGCCATGCTCGGCAGAGGTATTCCCGGTGAGGTCCCTGCCGAGCATGGCTCGGCACTACCGGACATCCATCTGCACTTGCTTGAGTGACACACAACAAAAAAACCCCGCCGGAGCGGGGTTTTTTGTCGTGATGGAGGCGGCGCATCGCTGCGCCACTGCCATTACTTGTAGTCGCGCACGTCGTGGCCGGTGTAGACCTGGCGCGGACGGCCGATCTTCATTTCCGGATCAACCTGCTGTTCCAGCCAATGCGACACCCAACCAGCGGTGCGGCCCAGCGCGAACATGACCGTGAACATCTCGGTCGGGATGTTCAGCGCCTTGTAGATGATGCCGCTGTAGAAGTCGACGTTCGGGTACAGCTTGCGGGCAACGAAGTACTCGTCCTGCAGCGCAGCCTGCTCCAGCTTGACGGCAACGTCGAGCAGCGGATCCTGCACGCCGAGCTGACCCAGCACCTGCTTGGTCATCTCACCGATGACCTTGGCGCGCGGATCGAAGTTCTTGTAGACGCGGTGACCGAAGCCCATCAGGCGGAAGCCCGAGGTCTTGTCCTTGGCCTTGAGCACGGCGGACTCGACATTGTCAGCCGAACCGATCTCTTCCAGCATCTTCAGCACAGCTTCGTTGGCACCGCCGTGTGCCGGGCCCCACAGCGCGGTGACGCCAGCGGCGACCGATGCGTACGGGTTGGCGCCGGTGGAACCAACCAGACGCACGGTCGAGGTCGAGGCGTTCTGCTCGTGGTCGGCATGCAGGATGAACAGCAGGTCCAGCGCCTTGACCACGTCCTTGTTCAGATCGTACTTGCCATCAGCCGACTCGAAGGTCTGCTTCAGGAAGCGGCTGACGTAGTCCAGCGAGGTGTCCGGCTTGTTGGCCGGCAGGCCAGCGCCGTGGCGGTAGATCAGGGCCGACAGGGTCGGCACCTTGGCGATCAGACGCACGGCTGCCTGGCGGCGCTGTTCAGCGTCTTCCAGGTCCAGCGACGCGTGGTACTTGGCCGACAGCTGCGCGATCGAGGCAGCCAGGATCGCCATCGGATGCGCGTCCTTGGCGAAGCTACCGATCAAGGTGTTGATGGATTCATCAACGCCGGCTTCAGCGGTCAGTTCGGCTTCGAAAGCCTTCAGCTGGTCGGCGCTCGGACGATCGCCATTGATCAGCAGGTAGGCCACTTCGACGAAGCTGGACTTGGCAGCCAGCTGCTCGATCGGATAGCCGCGATACAACAGCACGCCGTTGTCGCCATCGATGTAGGTGATGGCCGACTTGCAGCTGGCGGTGGCGGTGTAGCCCGAGTCGTAGGTGAAGAGACCGGTTTCCTTGGTCAGCTTCGAGATATCGACACAGTTATTGCCCAGTACGGGTTTGACGACAGGCAGAACGACCGACTTTTCGCCGGCGTTGAGCGTGACCTGATCAAGATCGGACACAGTGTGCGCTCCTCAAGTGGAAGGCGCCTGTCCTGACGAAAGGGGTGCGGGCAGGCGCGTGAAGGAATTCCGCAGTTTTCCACTGCGGTTCCGACGATTATCGCACAGCAGCATTTGCAGTTTGCGAAGACAAAAGTCTTATAGCCGGAGTTTCCGCGCGACACAGCGTCGCACTGGCACAACCGCCCGATTCCGCAAGGGTTCAGCCGTACGACACGCAAGACAAAACAACGGCCGCGCAGGGCGCGGCCGTTGTCTGTGCAGCAACAACAGTTCGATTAGCGCGCGTAGCGCTTCTGGAACTTGTCGATGCGGCCGCTGGTATCGATAACCTTGTGCTTGCCCGTGTAGAACGGGTGCGAAGCCGAGGAAATTTCAACCTTGACGAGCGGATACTCTTCGCCGTCTTCCCACTTGACCGTTTCCTTGGAGGACATGGTCGAACGGGTCAGGAACTTGAAATCAGAGGTCACGTCGTGGAAAACGACGTTGTGGTAATCAGGATGGATATCGGCCTTCATGGGCTCGCACCGTGTGGGCTGGTGGTCAAGACGGCCATTATAAGCACGACTTGCCGCAACAGGCAAGTCGTGCTTACTGAAGCATTCCCCGGGGCCATTACTGGCCCAGCAGCGCCCCACGCACCTGGGCCTCGAAGCGAGCCTGGTCGTAGCCGATCAGTAGCGCCGTATTGTCCGCCACACCGGTCTGGCGGTTCCAGTCGACGATGGTGGCACCACGGGTACGGGTGCCGGTCAGTTCGATCGACAGCGGCCGTTGCTCAACCACCTTGCCGCCCTCCGGCTGCAGCGCCCAGGCCATCGCCAGCGCATCGGCGGCATACCAGCGCTCGCCGCGGCTGTCTTCCGACCACAGCCGGGTCTGGCGTGAGATCAGTTCGTAGAAACGCGCCTTGTCGGTATCTGCAGCGAGCCACTGTTCGACGTCGCGGTGCAGCAGACCGTGGGCGATGGTGGCCTCCCAGTCCGCGACTTCGATGAACGGGAACGAGGTGAAGACGATATGTGCCGATTCCGGATCGAAGGCGATATTGAACTCGGCGGCCGGGGTGATGTTGCCGTGGCCAGTGATCGCGCCGCCCATCACCACGAAGCGCTTCACGCGCTGCGGCAGACTGGGATCAAGCTTCAGCGCGAGCGCGATATTGGTCAGCGGACCCAGTGCGACCAGCAGCAATTCACCTGCATATTGGTGCGACAGGCGCAGGATCGCCAAGGCCGCGTGTTCGGCCTCCACCTTGCGTGCAGCCAACGGCAGATCGACGTCGCCAAAACCGTCGCGGCCATGCACGTGCGCAGCGTCTTCGGCCGGATATACCAGCGGATCGGCGGTACCCGCGAACACCGGCACGTCTTCACGGCCAGCCACTTCGCACAGCTTCAGCGCGTTGCGCACGGTGTATTCGAGGCCGACATTGCCCGCTGCCACTGTCAGCGCGACCACGTCGTGGCGCTCATCGGCAAAGGCCATCAGCAGTGCCAGCGCATCGTCCACGCCCGGATCAGTATCAATCAGCAACGGTATCTTCTTGCTCATCTTCTGCTTCACTTCTGGTTGGCCATGGAGTCTGTCACGGCCTCCATGACAGTGGAAGCACGCAATCAGGCCGATGCGTAGCGCACTGCACCGCCAATCCAGCGGTTGACGATGCGATCAGCCAATTCCGGCGCATCGCTGAGCAGGCGTTCGGCCAGATCGTGCACAGTCGGCAACAGGCCCGCATCACGGGCCAGATCAGCAACGCGGAATGCGGCCAGGCCGGTCTGGCGGGTGCCCAGCAGTTCGCCGGGACCGCGCAGCTCCAAGTCCTTCTCGGCGATCAGGAAGCCGTCGGACGTCAGCCGCATGGTTTCCAGGCGCTCACGTGCCATCGCCGACAGCGGCGCCTGGTACATCAGCACGCAGCTGGACGCCGTCGCACCACGACCGACGCGGCCGCGTAGCTGGTGCAGCTGGGCCAGGCCCAGGCGTTCAGCGTTCTCGATGATCATCAACGAGGCGTTGGGCACATCGACACCGACTTCAATCACCGTGGTGGCGACCAGCAGATCGGTCTCGGCCTGTTTGAAGGCGCGCATTGCCGCCTGTTTCTCCGCCGCCTTCATGCGGCCGTGGACCAGGCCGATGCGCAGTTCAGGTAGTTGCGCCGACAGCGTCTCGAAGGTGGTCTGCGCGGCCTGCGCATCCATGCGTGCATTGCCGGGGCCGGCATCTTCCTCGCTCTCTTCGATCAGCGTGCAGACCCAATACACCTGCCGGCCCTGCTGGCAGGCAATGCGGATGCGTTCCACCAGTTCCGGGCGACGCTCGGCGCTGATGGCGATGGTCTGCACCGGGGTACGCCCGGGCGGTAGTTCGTCGATGGCCGATACATCGAGGTCCGAATACGCGGCCATCGCCAAGGTGCGCGGAATCGGCGTGGCGGTCATCACCAGCTGATGCGGCACCACACCGGCGCTTGCGCCCTTGTCGCGCAGGGCAAGCCGCTGGTGCACACCAAAACGGTGCTGCTCGTCGACGATGGCCAGCGCCAGATCATTGAACACCACGCTATCCTGCATCAGCGCATGGGTGCCAACCACCACTTGTGCATGACCGCTGGACACATCTTCCAGCACCTTGGCGCGGGCCTTGCCGGTGACCTTGCCGGCCAACCAGGCCACCCGCACATCCAGCGGTTCCAGCCAACTGCGCAGATTGTTCAGGTGCTGCTCGGCCAGCAGCTCGGTCGGCGCGGCCAGCGCCACCTGTTTGCCGCGCTCCACTGCAAGCATCGCCGCCAACGCGGCGACCACGGTCTTGCCCGAGCCGACGTCGCCCTGCACCAACCGCAGCATTGGATGGGCGCGGGCCAGGTCCTTGCGGATCTCGTCGAATACGCGCTGCTGCGCGCCGGTCAGCTTGAACGGCAAGGAATCGCGCAGGGCTTTGACCAGGCCGTCGCGGCCACGCAGCGACGGCGCGCGATGTTGCTGCAGGGCGATGCGCTGGCGGCGCAGGCTGAGGTGGTGGGCCAGCAGTTCCTCCAGCGCCAAGCGGCGCTGCGCCGGGTGCGTACCCGCACCCAACGCGCCAATATCGGCATCGGCCGGCGGCCGGTGCATGGTCAGCATCGCTTCGCGCAAGGACGGCAGGCCCATGCCGGCGAGCAAGGCCGGCGGCAGCAGTTCCAAGGCGGCCGCATCAGGCAAACGATCCAGTGCTTGGCCGATCAACTTGCGCAAGCTGGCCGGGCCAATGCCCTCCACTGCCGGGTACACCGGGTCCAACACCGCGCCCAGCGCAGCGTCTTCGCCATCACCGAGCACGTGATAACTGGGATGCACGATCTCCAGCCCATTCTGACCCGCGCGCGGTGTGCCATAGGCGCGCAGACGGCGACCGACGGCGAACTGCGATACCTGCGCGGCGCGGAAGTGAAAGAAGCGCAGCACCAGGGTGGCGCCGGAATCGTCGCTGATCGCCACCCGCAACACCGGCCGGTAACGGAAGCCACGTTCCACTGCCTCTACCCTGCCCTCCACCTGCGCGGCCATGCCGGCCTTCAAGGCGCGGATCGGCAACAACGTGGTGCGGTCCTCGTAGCGCAGCGGCAGGTGCAGCCACAGGTCCTGCAAGCTGGTCAGGCCACGCGCTTCCAGCTTGGCTGCCACCCGTGGCCCGACCCCGGCCAGGCGGCTCAGTGGTTCGGTGGAAAGATCGAGGGTGGCGAGGTCACGGCGTGCAGACATTGCATAAGGATGCCGTCATGCGCTGCAAACAGAAACCCCGGCGTGGTTGGACGCCGGGGTTTCCTACTCCCCAAGTGTTGGTTTACTGCTGCTTTGTCGATTGGCGCCTTGGTGCTGACTGCTGGGTTTACCGGGGCTGCAGCCCCTCACCCCAACCCCTCTCCCGCGGGGAGAGGGGCTTCAAGCGTTAGAACTTCACGGTCATTTCCAGGCCGTAGGTGCGGGGGTCGGTGATGGTTGCGCCGACTACGCCCAGGGGATCGCGTCCGTAGGTGTTCAGGCCGCGGACGTACTGCTTGTCGAACACGTTGTTGGCGTACACCGCCCAGTTCCAGTGCTTCAGCGGCGAGGTCCAGCCGATGCGCACGTCGGTGCGCTGCTGTGATTCGCCGATGTTGAGCACCTTGCTGATGCCGCAGTCACCCTGCAGGTCGGAACCTGCGTTGCAGCGCTGCGCGCCACGGTAGGCGTGGCGCAGCGAGAAGCGCAGCTGGCCGTTGCCGCCAAGGTCGGCCACGTAAACCGCACCCGCCGAGGCGGTGAAGCGCGGTTCACCGGTCGGCGCACCGTCAAGATCCACACCTTCCGGTGTCATGTAATTCTTGTACTTGGAATCGATCCATTCGGCCGCCGCATCCAGGGTCAGACCATCGGTGACCTTCCAGCGCATGTCGAAGTCCACGCCAGTGGCCTGCAGGTCACTGGTGTCGAATACGTAGACAGGGATATCGACCGGATTGTTCGGATCCGGATCGATCAGGCGGATCGCCTGCCGGTTGTCGTACTGGTAGTGGAAGACAGAGACGTTGTAGGAGAAGCGATCGAAGCTCTGCTTCAGGCCGACTTCCAGGTTCCACACATCCTCGTTCTCGAACGCCGGACCGATCTGCAGCGCATTGAAACCACCGGCCTTGTAGCCCTTGGCCAGTGAGCCGAACACCATGGTGTCGTCGTTGAGGTGGTAATCGACGACGAAGCGCGGGCTCCAGTCACTCCAGCTCTTCTTGTCGCGCACCAGCTTGCCCTTGTTAACCATGGCTGGCGGATCAATGAAGGCCATGTCGAAGGTCAGCAGCTCGCGGGTGATCGGAATGCCCATGCCCGCCAGTGCCTGGAAGAAGCCCAGCGCCTCCAACGTGCCGAGCTTGGCTTCGAGGCCGGGCGCATTGCGCGGGGTGTTGAGCCAGGTGAAGTCCTTCTCGTCGCGGGTGTAACGCAGGCCGAAGGTCAGGTTGAGGCGATCGGTGGCCTTCCAGATCACATCACCGAAGGCGGCGTACGAGGTGGTGCCCAACGTGTTGCTGAAGCGCTCATTCCATTTCTCGCCGACCAGCGAAATCGGGATGCCGTTCATCTGCGCCAGCATCGAAGTGAAATTGAACAGGCTGCCATCGGGAATGCCGAGCTGATAGGCCACGCCCATGTTGCGGATGATGTTGTCCACCGCCTCGGTATTGGTGTTGACCTCGCTGGTCTGGCGCGCATCCTCGTTGAAGTAGCTGGCGCCGGCCACCCAATCGAAGCGTTCATTGCTGCCGGAGAACTTGAACTCCTGGTAGAAGGTCTCGTTGTTCTCGGTGTTCTTCGAGTCCACATACAGATCGAAGCGGTTGGTGCCGTCTTCCTCGGTGTGGTTGGTGGAGTCGTACTTGCGCCAGGAGCTGGTGGAGGTGAAATTGCCCCAGGACAGCGCGTGGTCGACGATCAGGCTGACGCCGTCGAAGGTGCGCCATTCGGCATTGTCGGCATCGCTGTAGGTCTTGATCTTGCGCGGGTCCAGATAGTCGTCCGGGTCCACCGGTACTGGCGGCCGCGCTGGATAGGCGGGCAACGGCACGATGCCGGTGGTGACGCGGCCGTTCTGGTCCAGGCTTTCGTGGTCCCAGGTGATGTAGGCGGTGGTGTTGTCACCGAAGCGGCTCTGCCAGGCCGCGCGGGTGGCCCAGACGTTCTCGCCACCCAGGTCCTTGCCGGTGGCGCCGTCCTGGAACCAGCCATCACTGGTGTTGATCAGTGCATTGAAGCGCAGCGCCGAGTTGTCACCGGTGGGGATGTTCCACATCGCATCGGCGTACTTCTTGCCGTAGTTGCCGACGCGCACGGTGGCGCGCGCCTCGGTCTGCGCCTGCGGGCGCCGGGTCACCAGCGAGATCGCACCGGCAGCGGTGTTGCGGCCGAACAAGGTGCCCTGCGGGCCCTTCAGCACTTCGATACGTTCCACATCGACGAAGGGCAGCAGCACACCACCACCACGCCCGCCGTAGACGCCGTCAACGAAGATGCCTACCGCCGGATCGGTACCGATGCCGAAGTCGTCGGTCTCCACGCCGCGCAGCCGGAACGATGGCTGGGTCGGCTGCACCGCGCTGATCACCAGTCCCGGCACCAGCGAGTCGATGTCGCCAAGATTCTCGGCGGCCACGTCGTTGAGCAGGTTCTGATCGACTACCTGCAATGCGATCGGCACATCCTGTATTTCCTGCTGCCGGCTCTGCGCGGTGACTGTGATGCGATCAAGCGTGGTGGCAGCATCCTCCGTCGCCGACTGTGCCATTGCCGGGGCAACTGTCCCCACTACCATCAGCCCGGCCAAGGCCCGCTGCAGTCCGACTACCAGATTCCGTTGCTTCACTCGCATCGCGTTCTCTCCCACGCAGTGAGGTGTATGCCGGCGTCAGACCGCCGGCGGGCCGGTGTTGCCGGGCTGGCCTTCGCCAGCCGTGTCGCAGTTTGTTTCCAGCGCGTTGATCCATTCCCGGATCAAGGTCACGCCTTCGCGGTGCACCACCGCCCGCCCAACCTCGGGCATCATCACCGCAGGGTCATCACTGTCCATGCGGTAGGCGATGATCGAGGCATCCGCATCGCCCGGCTGGATGTCGTAGCGGCGGTTGCCAGTGCCCTTGCCCGCTGCGATCGGCTGCTTGCACATGCCCAGCTTCAGGTGATCCCGAGTGGGTGCGTCCAGCCACAGGCCGGAGGTGATGGCCGGGCCGGTGCGGCTATGGCAATGGCCACAATTCACGTCCAGATAAGCACGTGCACGCGCCTCCAGCGGCGCGGCGGGATCAGTGGCATCGGCCGCGCGTGGCAGCTGTGCCGGTGCAGGCAGGTCTTTCAGATAGCCGAGTTTGACCAGATGCGCGAGCTGGTTGTCGTGGCCGCTGAGATAGTCGAAATCGCGATTGAGGTTGCGCGCCTTGGGGCCGATCGGCAGCAGCTTGCGCGAGCGGTTGTCGGTGATATGGCAACCACCGCACTGGTTCTGGTCCGGCACCTGGTAGGCAAGGGCTTCGCGCGAGCCATCGGCGGCAACCAGCTCCAGATCCACGCTGGCGCCGGTGCGTTGCAAGGTCGCCTCGGTCTGCTGCGGGTTCCAGACATAGGGCAAGGCCACCCAGCCTTCCTTGCGGTGGACCAGCAGCCGGGTCTCGATCAGACGCACCTTGGACAGGTCCAGGCTCTCCTCATGCAACGAGGACTGCGATGGCGGCGTACGCGCCACCGACGTTCCATCAGCAGCACCTGTGGCCGGCAGCGGATAGTAGAACGTCTTGCTGAGGATGGTGCCGACCGGGAAGTCGAAGGCGTGCTCCGGCTGGTAACCAGCGGCCTGGCCCTTGGGCATCCACACCGTGCGCAGCTTGTGCGCGTAATCGCTGAACAGCGGTGTGTTCAAGTCATACGGTACGACGCCTTCATTGAGTGTCAGTTTGCCATCGCGGATGCGCAGCACATGCCACTCATCCAGCGTCGCCGGCTGGCCCTGCTCGAAGAAATGCACCGCAGCCGGTTTGCCGCAGCCCACCAGCATCAGCAGGACACTCACCAGCACGATCACCCGCACCATCAGATTGCGCATGCCCAGGCCTCAACCACGCTTCAGATCGATGGCCGGCAAGCGCGGCAGATCGCATTCAAATGGTTTCGCATCCTTGCTCGGGTTCTTGTAACCGCCGGGACCATCGGCATTGATCACGCCGCTGACATTGCGCAGGCAGATCTGCGGACCGACTTTGACCCCATCGACCATGCGCTCCTTGTTGTAATAGCCATCCCACAGCACATCCGGAAAGTTGCCGGTCAAGCCATACATCGCCACTTTCAAGGCCTTCAGATCCAATCCGTCGGGTGAATCACCGCCGCCGGACAAGGTGTTGTTGTGGATGTAGATGCGTTCCGGATACGGATCGAAATTGGGCGAGGCGCTGCTGTCCTTGTAGCCGGTGGAATACACGCTGGAGACGATGATGTTGGTGGTGGCGTTGTCGCGCACCTCGTTGTCGAACACCTCGATGTCATCGTTGGAGTTGATGACGATGCCCGAACCGGCAGGCACGCTGGCCACCGGCGTGCCCTTGGCGCCGAAATTCTCATGGTTATTGGCGATGACCTTGTTGTTGAACACACGGATATTGCCGCCCTGCTGCGACAGGCCCGGCATGTTGAACACCAGGATGCCGCCGGTGTTGCCGGTGGCAACGTTGTCGTAGACGTCGGCGTTGCGGGTGTTCTCGACCTCGATGCCGGCCACGTTCTGCTCGGCACGGCTGTTGCGCACGATCACCCCGTCGGACTGGCCGACGTAGATCCCGGCGTCGGAGGCAGCGATGGAAATGGTGTTCTCGATCAGTACGTTTTTTGTCAGTACCGGGTAGATGCCATAGGCGCCGTTCTTGGTGCTGGGGCCGCCGGTCCACTGCACCTTTACCCCACGGATGGTGATGTTCTCCGACTCGCTGATCTTCAGCCCGTCGCCCTTGGAGTCCTCGATGGTGAGGTTCTCGATGGTGAAGTTGTCGCCATTGACCAGCAGCCCCTCGGCACCGGCCTTCTGCCCCTTGAAGCTGAGCACGGTCTGGTCCATGCCCGCGCCGCGGATGGTCACGCCGTCGGCGCGCAGGCTCAGGCTGCGCTCGAACTGGTGGCGGCCGGCCGGGATGTCGATTACGTCGCCAGGTTTGGCGTCGAGCAGGCGTTCCTGCAGCGTGGCCGCAAATGCCCCGTCGGCCGCAGCCACGCTTGGTGCCTGTTCGGCCTGCTTCTGGCAGCCGACGACCATGACGGCCAAGGTGGCGGAAACCGCCCAGGTAATGCTGCGCTGCATGACTTGCTCCCATACGGTGGCAGATGTTGGGCGCAGTCTGGCCTTCAGGCAGTGTTCACGCGAAGGGCAAGAACGGCATACTTGGGGGGGCAAAGCGGACAAGCTGGAGGGGCTTGAATGCATCGCAGGATCGGCGGCGGCGACCGCCTGAGCATCGCCAACGTTCCAACCAACATGCTCTGTGGCCTGTTGCTGCTGGCCGAGCAACGCGGCGTCAGCAGCGACAACTGGTTCAACGGGCTGCAGTTGAGCGCGGCGCAGCTGAACGATCCCAGTGCCCGCATTTCCTACCGGCAGGCAATCGAGGTGATACGCCGCGCCCTGCCAACCTTCCCCATCGACGGGGTCGGCCTGGCCATGGGCGGCAACCAGAACGGCGGCAACTTCGGCCTGCTCGGCCTGGCAATGAAAACGGCACGCACGTTTGGCGACGCGGTGCAGATAGGGCTGGATTACCAGCGCAATCTCGGCCCGCTGATGAGCCTGGCCCTGGAAGACGGCGGCAGCGACAGCCTGGCCATCGTCGCTAGCGCGCCGGATGAAGCCAACGACCTGCTGCAGTTCCTCTGCGAGGAGATGTTCTCCAGCATCGTGATGCTGGGCCGCGAACTGGCAGGCAACGAGTTCAGCCCACTGCGGCTGGAACTTGGCTACCCGGCACCGGCCTGCATCGGCCAGTACCAGGCCTTGTTCCGCTGTGAACTGCGCTTCAACCAGCCACGCCACGCCTTGGTATTGGACCAACGCTGGATGCAGCTGCCGTTTGCCAGCTACAACCCGGTGACCTCGCAGCAGGCGTTATCGATGTGCCACGCGCAACTGGCAACGCTGGCCTCGCGCGGCGAAACCACTGCTGCAGTCGAGCGCCAGCTGCGGCCACGGCTGCGTGACAACCCGCAGATGAGCGAAATCGCACTGGCCCTGCACCTGAGCGAGCGCACCCTGCGCAGGCAATTGGCCGACGAGGAAACCAGCTTCAGCGAGGTCCACGACCGCGTGCGCACCGAGCGCGCATTGGAACTGCTGCAGGACCCGGAGCTCGCTGTTGCCACGATCGGCAACCAGCTGGGCTTCAATGACGCGCGCGAGTTCCGCCGCGCCTTCAAGCGCTGGACCGGGCAGACCCCGAGCGGAACCCGTTTGCCGCCAAACTGAAATGCAGATGCCCGGTTTCCCGGGCATCTGCTTCACCACCGAATCCGCGCTGCGGATCAGTCGATGATCATGATCGCGTCGACTTCGAACGCGGCGCCCTTTGGCAGGCCCGACACTTCGATGGTCGAACGGGCCGGGAACGGGGCCTGGAAGTACTCCTGCATGACCGCATTGACCTTGGCGAACTCGCCCAGGTCGGTCAGGTACAGGCCAAGGCGCACCATCTTGTCCAGCGAACCACCGGCTTCCTCGGCCACGGCCTTGAGGTTGTCGAAGGCGCGACGGGCCTGCGCGGTGACGTCGCCAGCGACGATTTCACCGGTCGCCGGGTCCAGCGGAATCTGGCCGGAGAAATACACGGTGTTGCCGGCGCGCACCGCCTGCGAGTACGGGCCGATGGCGGCCGGGGCGTTGGCGGTGTTGATGATCTGGCGGGACATGGACAGCTCCAGTCTGGAAAAAGGTTGGCCATTGTAGCGTCGCCAGCTTGGCGGGCAGCTGACCGGGCTGGGCTGGCCTTGATCAAAATATCACCAGCAACTCGAAAGCCCAGCAGCACAAGGCCTGCCGAGGTTTATCCACAGCTTGTAGGCACCACAGGGCACAGCCTTTGTGGATAGCCGCATGCAGGTAGAGCCGAGCCATGCTCGGCTGGGGCTTTCCACGCAAACCCGATGTGATCTTGTGGGAGCGGCGTCAGCCGCGAAGCTACCGATCCACCCGACTGGCAGACATGAGCATCGATTCATTGCTGCCAGTTTCGCGGCGGGCGCCGCGACCCCCAATGCCAGGGGCGGTTCGGGTGGGCCCCCGCCCCAAATGGCTCGGGGCGAACGGGGCGGGA